>JAPKYU010000216.1 GCA_026394175.1 Acidobacteriota bacterium
CGGCTGCGCGACCGCGATCTGGAATGGGCCGACGTCGCGCTGATCAGCGGCATGCTGATCCAGCGGCCTTCGCTGGAGCAGGTGGCCCGGCGCTGCCGGGAGCGCGGGCTGCCGGTCATCGTGGGGGGCCCCATCACCAGCGGGGCGGATTTGACCGGGCTGGCCGATTCGGCGGTGCGCGGCGAGGCCGAAGACCTGATCCCGCAACTGGCCGCCGACCTGGAAGCCGGGCGGCTGCAGCCGGCCTACGGGTGCCCGGAGCGGCCCTCGATGTGCCAGTCGCCGCCGCCCGACTGGAGCCTGGTGCGGCAGCGCAAGTACAGCGCCATGGCCCTGCAGTATTCCCGGGGCTGCCCCTTCAACTGCGAGTTCTGCGACATCATCGAGATCTACGGCCGCCGCCCCCGCACCAAGAGCCCCGAACAGGTCGTCGTCGAGCTGGAGGCGCTGTGGGCCGCCGGCTGGCGCGGCTCCGTCTTCATCGTGGATGACAACTTCATTGGCAACAAGCGCGAAGTGAAGCAACTGCTGCCCCGCCTCATTCAGTGGAACCACGCCCGCGGCCGCCCGTTCCACTACTTTACGCAGGCCTCGCTGAACCTGGCCGAGGATGACGAACTGCTCGGTCTCATGCGGGACGCCAACTTCATCAAGGTGTTTCTGGGCATCGAGACGCCGGCGGAGGCCAGCCTGCACGCATCGCAGAAGCACCAGAACACGCACCGGGACCTGCTCGACAGCGTGCGCCGGATTCAGAGCTACGGGCTGGAAGTGATGGGCGGCTTCATCCTGGGCTTCGACAACGACCCGCCCAGCATCTTCGAGGAGCAGCTTCGGTTTATCCGGGAAAGCGCGATTCCGGTGGCCATGGTCGGCCTGCTGACGGCCCTGCCCGGCACGCAGTTATACCGCCGCCTGCTGAAGGAAGGGCGGCTGCTGCTGGAGAGCACCGGCAATAATACGCACGACGCGCTGAATTTCATTCCGCGCATGAACACGGAAACGCTGGTTGAGGGGTATAAAGCGCTGTTGAAGTCGCTCTACGCGCCGGAGGAGTATTACCGGCGCGTGCTGCGCTTCCTGGAGCACCGCGGGCCGAGCGCGGCCCGCAGCATTCACAAGTTCTCCGACTACATGGCGGTGGCGAAATCGCTGCTGTGGCAGGGCCTGCTCGATCGTTCCCGCTTCGCCTATTGGCGCTTCCTGGCCAAGACGCTGCTGCACCATCGCCGCAGCTTCGACACCGCCATGGCCCTGGCCATCATGGGCTACCACCTGCGGCGCATCACCGAATCATACTGCGAAAGCTGACCCGCGAGCGGCTGACGGCCCGGTCTCTCCGTCCGCCGTCAGCCCGCCGCGCTCGGCCGTGATCTTCTGTACCGTGAGAAAGGCGGACGGAGTTTGCGCCTGCGCGATGCTAACCCAACTTCCGCACTACTGTCGTAGTATTGTGCAGCTTTCGCGAGCCTTCGGTTCGCATTGTCCTTTGTTTCCTTCACTGCTGCCGCTCCGATGCAAAAATAGTGACTAATGGAGCCGGGGCTAATTTGAACATTTTGTTTGTCTTTTGTTCACATTTCTATTGACAACTATCAGCGCCCTGTGGCAAATAGCGGTTGATGCTGATCCCATTGCTGCCGAATGCCTTCCTGGGATTGCTTGATCCTCGCTACACCCATTCTCCGCCGAAAAGACCCTGCAAATAGTGACTGAAAAAATCGCAAGTCCTTATTTTTCAAGGGCCGTTTTCAAAAAGTGCGGAAGTCAGGCTAACGCCCCCGCCGCCGCAACCATGCACACACGTCCAGCGCTGATGGCAACGAGGGGAGTATCACCCGCGATGGCGGGCCGAGGAAGATCGGTTCACCGGACGGTTACATTGATTCCGATTCCGTCCCCATTCCACCGATTCGACAATGCCTTGTTCGACTGGCGATCTCTGAGGAAAAGAATCCAGGATGGCAGAATTGATTTCCCGGATGGGTAGATCATCTCTTCGGACCCGCCGGAGGACTGCCAGGCGACGCCTCAACCGCTGCCATCTTGCCGCGCATTTTCTGAAAGACGTCGAGGATCACGGGGATAGTCTTCTGAGGGTTGCCAGATTTACCGCTAACGCTCGCGTACTTAAGATTGGCAATCGCAGTGCCATCAATCACGTCAGTAGACACCACGCGGCACTCGATGGTACGGGTAGCACTGTTTTCGGGAATAGCAGCCTTGAGCGACGACCGCCTCTCCTCCAGTAGCGAGATAATCGCCTGGTTGTCGAGCCCGCTGTCTTTGGCCCGCCTGAGGATTAGCTCAACTGCCGCAAGCTCTTCCAGGAAGCAACGCCGCACGCCCCGGAGTTCGGCAACCCAGTCCGGATCCCCATACGTGCTGTCGTCGGCGAAGATCACCGCCTTGAGCTCTGGCTGGCAGGTACTCTCGCGCAGGTTGCAAATACCCTCGAAGCTGCGGCTTTGGCCGCTTCCGATGGGTTCGTATGTCGGGTCGTTCATGCTGGGATCGAAGGTGAGCACGGAGCTTCCGGTGGCTCGCCCGCTTGCTGAACGGTGCCAGCTCTTAATAATGAGCCCCGTGATCGGAGACGAGTGGTTGTTCGTGACGATAGCCATCGGCCGGGGCTGCGCCGAGTACTCGACGCTGGCCTTCTCGCCCGCCTTCTGCGGCGCCGCGCCGCTGCCGAGGGCGGTCAATGCAACGGCGGACAGCGCGAGAACGACGGCGCCGGCCGTCGAAAACCTTGCTAATCGTATGCGAGATCGCATGTTTCCCTCCTTAACCGGTCAGTGCCGCAGGCGCGTAATCCTAATCAGGGGCAACTCAAGGAGGAACGCGGTGTTGGCGCCTGGCTCACGGTTACGACGTCCTCACACCGGCCCTCTTGCGGCGGGTTGCAGGCTTCATAATGATCGGATTTAGAAATCATAATCCAGTGAAATGTGGCTTGGCCCGCAACTATGCCGTCTGGCTGGAATGCCTTCTCTCCTATCAGAGGGAAGGTATCATGGTGCGTTCCGCTGCAGTCGGTATAGGCTTGAACCCACATGCCGTAGGCGTACCCCGGACCAAAGCCGCCGGTATAGGTTTTGCCGTCGCGCCCCGTGGCCTGGGCAATGAGTTGCCAACCCCTGTTTCCGCACTCTTCCTCGCGGATCGAGGTGCTCTGGTCAGCTACGGACACGCAGTCGGAAACGGTTCCCCCGCCACCGCCGCCACCGCCCGGCGCGCAAGGATCGTAGAACTGTGGCCGCGGCCCCGCGCGGGCTGCGGCCAGGGGCGCGGCGCGCTCGGTTGCCAGCGTGCCCGAGACGGCACATCCCAGTCCGGCGAGGTACGTTGTGCTTACGCCCATGATCATCGCCGATGATGACGAGGAACTGGTGGCCGTCAAGAAGTCGGGATTGCACGTCGGCACAGAGTTCCCAACCCCACAAGCCCCTATCGCCGTAATCCCGATCTCGGCCAGCTTTGACACGGAGCGCCCCCGGGCGGTTCCACTTCCTCCGTCAAGTACGTCCGATTGACCAAGTATACCAAACAGTTGGCCCGCATAGTGGCACGAGAACTCTTCCCGTCTCACCGCGCTCGTGGTTGGCCCTGCGGATGCATCCCCACGCCTGGATGCGTTGCCTCCGCGCGCCGCAACCGGGGCGAAACTCGTCACCGCTCCCTGGCGCTGCGCATGCAGCCGCAGCGACGCGGACCGCTCCTCGACGTACTCAAGCAGTGCCGCCCGATTCTCCGACGCCGGCTGCGCCAGCAGGGCCGCCAGCGCCTTGCGAGCAGCCATCCGGCCGGCGACCGTCGCCGCATCGCCCCGCTCGTTCGATGGCGCCTTCAAACCACGCAGCATGTCCGCTCTTTCGGTGTCGCGCCCCGCCGGAATTCGGGGACCCGGAATTCGGGGGAATCCGGGGACGGAAATTCGGGAATTCGGGCACGGAATTCGGGGAGTCCGGGGCAGACAGGACGTTTCCATTGAGCGGTGTCCCGATTCACCTTTCTTGGAGATGTCGCTCCCGCCCGTGAAGATACTCTACCTGTTTGGCCCTGATGATGTTTGGGTTGTACCAAATGCGGTGGCCGGGAAACCTCGCTTCAAATGCAGCCTCAAACGCAATTGGGGAACGTTCGATGTAGTCCGCAGGGATCTCGAAGAGCGATTGGGGCGGAGGACCAACATGCAGAGACACGAAGGACCGATTGTTACGAGCCCCGTCTGGGTAGTCCTCCGTCTGCTCTAGCGCCAAGCAGTCGAACTGCGGCGCCACCCATATGACCCTCCGCAATCCTGATCTTTCGTCAGTCCTTTCCACTCGGACGGCGTCCAATCCCAGTATTTGGCGTCGCTGCCCAGGGCTGATAGCCTGCCGCCACAACTGCTCCTTGACGCCGGTCGCTTCGCATCCGTTCTCTGCTGCCCAAAGGCGGTGCAGGTGCTCGTCCGTCAAGTAGAACGTCATCACTGACTTTATGAACGGGTCGGCGATCATGACGTATTTCTTGGCCGGAACGTCAAGAAGCTCGGTAAGCACACCGGTTTCGCCCTTGCCGTCCGGGCTATAGACGGACCGGTGATACGCCCATGATCCATCCGCTCGGTGGCCGATGGTCACCTCGCTGGCCCCGAAAGTCAATCCTGACTTGGAGAATTCCTGTTCGCGCACATGGGCGACGAAATCAGTAAGTTTCAAAGAAGTCACCGCCACTTTCGACGGAGATTTCGATTGAGGCTTAGCGGTGTAGCCTACACCAAGGCTGGTCACCAAAACCAGCGCAAGCAAAAAGCCTCTTCTCGGGCGTTGCATCTCGTCAGTCCCTCCTTCCATGGATCGCAGGGACTCCTGCTAGCTAGAGGACTGCACGAAGCAGATCGAAGTGTCGCGCGCCTTTGCGGCGTCGACGCCCATGCAGTTCTTCACCACCCCTGGCGGCGTACTTCCGCATCTGCTACATGTTTCCGTGCGACAGTACTCGGCGTGGGGAATCCAGCCATTCGGCCCCCGCTCGCACCAGCATTCATTCTCCACATGCCATTCGGCATTCGAGCCGGGGGCGAAAAAATTCGTGGCATTCGGATTTAGGCAGACACCACACGGTGTCCCGCCGCCCCCGCCACCACCACCACCACCGCACTGGGCGATCAGACGGCCCGCCAAGAACCCCAGCAGCACAATCGCCGCCACTCCGCCGATCAATCCCGCTTTTCTCATTTTAGCTCTTCTCCTTCGGGTTACGCCAGCCGTTGCACTGGATTGACTGGATTGGCGGCATCAGCTCCAGCCCTCCTCGGGGTCCTCGCAGATTCCCTCGCACCAGGTTTCGCAGTACAACTCGCAATCATCGCAACAGACGTCGCCCTGGCCAGAAAGCTCGCAGGAGCCCTGACACGAGGATTGACAAGTGCTTTCGCAGGCGACTTCGCAGCCGGTCTCGCAGTACACTTCGCACGTCGACTCACAGGTCTCGCAGGATGATTCACAGGAAATCTCGCATCCGTACTCGCAGGTCGCCTCGCACTCTTGACAGTTCAATTCGCAGGCTGACTGGCATCCGGTCTGGCATGGATCTCCGACGCATGCCTGGCAGGACAGCTCGCAGGCGCTTTGACACGACGACTCACATTCATCCTGGCACGACAACTGGCAGGGTTCTTGGCATGCTACCTCGCAAGGTTCCTGGCATGTTAATTCGCAGAAAGGTTCGCGGCAGGCGGAACAAGCTCGCGACGCGGGCGACAGAAATCGGGCGGCGTCTTCTGTCGCCCGCTTCGCGGGCTTCTTCTCCCCTCTTTTGCTACCCACAGCTTGGTCGCCGCGGCGACTGGGCTACCAAACTGTCGCCCGCTTCGCGGGCTCAAGCGGCGACGATTTCATTGACATTCTCACATCTACGGCGCGCACCGGCTGGCGGCTGCCGCGGTCACTGGAACTGCGCTTTTTGAGCCGGCGGGCGCAGTCCGGCCGCGATGGCTTTCTCGCGCAACCGTTCGCCGGCAGGCAGCGGTGAATCGAAGAACAACACGTGCATGAGTTTCGGGTAGGCGCTCAGCGCCACGGTCGCCTGCTCCCACTGCGCCGGATGCCGGGCCTTCAGAGCCGACGCCTGATCGAGGCAAATGGCAAGATAGGCGGCGCGGGCGCGTTCCTCGGCCGATGCCCCGCGGACTATGCCGCGCTCAATACCGGCACGCAGGCCGGCTTTCAGCTCCCGGTCGCGGGTTGCCGCGTCCACCAGCGGCTCGATATTGGCCGGTTCCTGCACCCGGATGCGATAGAGCGTCTGTCCGCGCGATTGCAGCCTGGCTCCGCCGTTCTCGTGGATCACCCGCTCGGCCAGGGCCACGAGCCGGTCGCCGAAACGGGTGATGGTTTCGTCCATGGGCATGCCGTCGCGGCTGGTGTTGCGGAAGCGGTCTTGAATCTCCCAGCCCTGGCCGCGGATCCAGCGCTGGCCCCGCATCACGCCGATCACCGTGCCGGCGGTGGCTGCGTTGTTGTCGGCGTCCCAGCCGAAGTTGAAGGCCTGCCGCAGCGTTTCCGCGAAATCCCGCCGGCCGTACAGCAGCGCGGCAATCGTGGCCGCCCCATTCAGCATCACGCCGTTGCGGTCGCGGACGTCGCTTCCGCCGTAGAGGCTGTAGCGGTCGCGAATCAGCCGGCGTGTCGCGCGCCAGTCACCCGGGTTCTGCTGCTGCCAGTGGATGACATCCGCGACCACCCGGCGCATCTGGGAGCGAGGATCCAGGGCGGCAACGCCCGCCTCCACGACCCGCCCGACATCGTCGGCCAGGAACGCCGCGGCGATCATGGCCGTGAAAAGCTGTGTGGCCTGCGCCGGCTCGCCGTCGATGCTGACGTGGGTGTAGTGAAGGCCGATGCGGGCCGCTGTCCGGGGCATTCCGGGCGAAATGAGCCCCCACGATTCAGCCGCGAACTGCCCGGACAGGTTGAAGTCCGCCCAGGGGTTGATCTGCACGCGGCCGGTCAGCGGCGGCTCGATGCCCAGATCGAGCAGTTGTCGGAGGTAGCGGTGCGAACACCAGATGCGCCGGTTGATATGGGCCTTCCACAGCTCGGCGATTCGCGCCGGCGGAAGCAGCAGCCGCCGGCTTCGCTGCATCTCAACGATGTAGACCCATTCGATGTCGGTGTCGTCATCGGTCCATGCGCCCTCCGGGAGGGCTGGCGTGTATCGTTCCACGTTGCCGGGCTCGGCGATGTATTTCATCTCGTGCTTGAGCCCGTTCAGATCGCCGAGAATCTGGCCCAGCAACCCGCCGCGGATCTTGTCGTGGACGGTGTCGGCCGGCAGCTCGATTGTGCGCGGAGCGCCAGCGGCCGCGATTGCCCCCATCAGCATGGCAAGCAGCAAGGTTGAGATTCGCATTTCCGGCCTGAGCCTCTTTTATACCACTGGTTTCGCGCTACACTGGCCGCCACGGGAGTCACGAACATGAGCCTGCACCGAATCACCCGCCCTGCCTGCGCCTTCCTCGCTGTGGCCTGCCTGCTGGGCGGGCTGCCGCTGGACGCCGCGATGGAATTCTCCGTCTCTTTCCCCCGGGAGCGGAGCGCCGCGCCGCTGGACGGGCGCCTGCTGGTGCTGCTGTCCACCGATCCGGCCGCCGAGCCGCGCTTCCAGATCAATGACAGTCCGAACACGCAGCTCGTTTTCGGCATCGACGTGGAGGACTGGAAGCCGGGCCAGGCGGTCGTGGTCGATGGCCGCGCCTTCGGCTATCCGGTGCGAAGCATCGCGCAGCTCCGACCGGGCGAATATCACGTGCAAGCGCTGCTTCACCGCTATGAGACGTTTCGCCTCTCCGATGGCCGCGTGCTGAAGCTGCCCATGGATCGCGGCGAAGGCCAGCACTGGAACAGGGCCCCCGGAAACTTCTACAACAAGCCGGCCAAACTGCGGATCGATCCCCAGGCCGGCGGGCGGGTCGAGATCCTGCTCGACCAGGAGATTCCGCCGCTTCCCGAGCCCAAGGACACCAAGTACATCAAGCACGTCAGGATCAAGAGCGAGCTGCTGAGCAGGTTCTGGGGCCGGCCCATGTACCTCGGCGCCCACGTGCTGCTGCCGGAGGGGTTCGATCAGCACCCGGAGGCCCGCTACCCGCTGTGCGTGTTCCACGGCCACTTCCCGGCGGATTTCGGCGGCTTCCGCACCGAGCCCCCCGATCCCAACCTCAAGCCGGATTACATCGAGCGGTTCAAGGTCCACGGCTACAACCGCATGGTGCAGGAAGAGGCGTATCGGTTCTACAAGACGTGGACCGGGCCGGGGTTTCCCCGCATGCTGATCGTCGAAATCCAGCACGCCAACCCCTTTTACGACGACTCCTACGCCGTGAACTCCGCCAACCTCGGGCCCTACGGCGACGCCATCATGCGCGAGTTGGTCCCTTACATCGAGAAGCGCTTCCGCGGCATCGGGCAAGGGTGGGCGCGCTTTCTGTACGGAGGCTCGACCGGGGGCTGGGAGGCGCTGGCGGCGCAGGTTTTCTACCCGGACGAGTTCAACGGCTGTTTTGCCGCCTGTCCCGATCCCATAGATTTTCGCGCCTACACGGTCGTCAACATCTACGAAGACCGCAACGCCTATTACCTGGAAGGCCCGCACAAGCGCGTGCCGCGCCCCGGCAAGCGCGATTACCTGGGCCATGTCAGCGCCACCATCGAGGACTTGAACCACTTCGAGCTCGCGCTCGGCACGCGCAGCCGCTCCGGACAGCAGTTCGACATTTGGGAAGCGGTGTACTCGCCGGTGGGAGAGGACGGCTATCCCAAGCGCATCTTCGACAAGCTGAGCGGCGACATCGACCGCACGGTGGCCGAATACTGGCGCGAGCATTACGATCTGAGCTACATCCTGCGGCGGGACTGGAACAAGCTGGGCGCCAAGCTCCAGGGAAAGATCCACGTCTATTGCGGCGACATGGACACCTATTATCTGAACAACGCGGTGTATCTGTTGGAAGACTTCTTCAAGAGCACCGCGAACCCGTACTACGACGGCGAGGTGAGGTACGGCGACCGCGCCGAACACTGCTGGAACGGCGATCCCACCCTGCCGAACCACATCTCCCGCCTGCGGTACAACACCATGTACGTGCCCAGGATCCTGGAGCGGATTAAGCAGAGCGCGCCGCCGGGCGCCGATTTGAAGAGCTGGCGATACTGAGCGCGCGCCTTAGAAGCCGCGGCGCTGGACGGGTTTCTGGCCGTCGGGCCGGGGCACGAAGAAATCCTGCCAGGCCAGCCCGCACTCCTTGATCATCTCCACGCAATACTCGTTGCGTCCGATCCTGGCGTCGCTGTTGTTCGTTCCGCAAGAGAACTTGACGCCGGCTTTCTTCGCCGCCTTGAGGAACCCGGGGCTGGGCAGACGGTAGCGGTTATTGATCTCGATGGCCACGTCGTTCTTCCTGGCGGCGGCGATCACCTTCTGCATCCGGTCCGGCGTCCAGAGCTGGTCGTAGTCCCCGGCAATCGGAGCAGGCAGGAACGTCGGATTGACGTAGATATCGACGGGCTCGTTGTTGAGCACCGAGAGGATGCGGTTGAGGTACATTTCCATGAAGGCCTGCTTGTCGGGAATTTCCCCGACCTCTTCCTTGATCCACAACCGCATCCGCTTGCCCTTGTCGTCGGTGAAGGTCATGGCGTCGGTGAAGACGTAGTCGAATTTGGCCACCGTCTCCTTCGAGAACATCTTGACCCACTCGCGCCCTTCGGCCTGCATGGCCACCCACACCGGCTGCCCTTTCATGCTCTTCAGGAATTCCTCGGCGCCGGCGTCGTTGGTGATGGGGAAGTTCAGGCCGCAGTTCACGGCAACCCCGTACTGAATGCCGAGCCGGCGCGATTCGCGCAGCGCGTCTTCCAGGGTGAACCCGCCTCTCACATGCACGTGGTAATCAACCAGCGGGTAATTGGCGGCGCTCAGCCGCAGCAGCTCGCGATAGAGGTCATCGACCACGGGGCGCTGGGAGGCGGGCGTCGCCAGGTCGTCCGGCAGCGGTTTCACGACGACATTCTTGAAAAAGGCCTTCGAGCCGGGGTCGTGGCATTGCAGCGCGAAGGCGCCGTGATCGATCACCCGTCCCCGCTCGTTGGCCTGCATCGGCTGGTCCGGCTCGACGTAATCCACCACCAGAAGGCCGTTCATCCGGATCTGCACCTGCTTGCCGCGCACCGAAAAGTGCAACTGGAACCATTCGTTGTCTTTGGCCAGGGCCTTGTAAATGTTGCGCACGCCGTACAGGGAGGCGGTCTTCTTGCGCTCGCGGTACTCGCCTTCGCCCTCGCAGGTATTGCACACCTGCACTTCGAAGCCCTTGGCCGGCCAGCCTTGCTGCTGGAACCGGGTGTGGAAGAAGATGCCGGAGTTGGCGCCCGGACGGGTCATGACCTCGGCCTTCAGCTCGAAGTTCCGGAAGTCGGCGTTGCTCACCTGGCCGGCATAGAACAGGTGCGAGGTCGGGCCGTCGCAAAGGATCTGCCCGTTTTCGACGCGGAACGAAGCGGCATTCTCGCCGGCCTTCCAGCCCTTCAGGCTCCGGCCGTCGAACAACGGAATCCAGCCCTCATCCGCTTTGGTCTGCGCCGACGCGGCCAGCGACACAACCAAACACAGAAACGAACAAACCGCGATTTTCAGCATGGACACTCCGATTCACCAGAGATGAATGGGACGCAGATGAACGCAGATAAAGCCGGGAGAGCCCAAATCTGCGTTCATCTGCGTCCCATTCCATCCGTGTTCATCCGCGTTCATCCGTGGTTCATTACCGGGCTCCTACTTTACCGGAAGGAGCTTGATGGAGGCCAGCGACAGGCCGCCCTTCCTGCGTGAATCGATGCTCTGCGGCTTCAGCGCGAGCTGATGCGCGCCGGCCTTGCTCAGCGTGACGCGGCCGAGCCGGGAATTGTAATAGCGCATGCGCGGATTGCTGGGATCGACAAATTCCTCGGCCTGGCTGATGGCGCCCGGCAGGCGCTGGCCCGCAACCTCGACAGTGACCTGGTGCCCGGCATCGAGCCCGGCATTGCGGAAGGGGGCCGCGGTGACCGCCACGATTTCATAGGTGCCCGGGCGGAACAGCTTGAAGTCCCACTTCATCGCATCCTTCGGATTTGTCCAGCCGCTGGCCACGCCCCGGTTGTCGATGGTGATGCCGGCGCCGCTCCCTGGCTGGATCTCCGCCAGATAGGCCTCCAGGGTCACGGCGCCGTCCGGTTGCTGAGTGAGGGCCGTGACCACGTCGGGCTGCCCGCCGATCTCAAAAACGATGACCGCGTCGTTCGGGTCGGGCGCCGCCGGCGGCAGGCCGATGGATGCGGAGTAGAAATCCAGGTCCGGTTTGCTCTCCTGTTTGAGCGCCAGCGGCGTGCCGGCCGCCTCGGCCAGCAGGTAGGCCTTCTGCACCCGGTTCCGGATGCCGTACACGGTCAACTGCCGGCCCGGCCATTCAAACACGTGCAGGTACATCTTTCCGGGCTTGGTGGTGATCAGACCCCAATCCTGGTTATAGGGGAAGGGGCTGGGGCTGGCGCCGGTGATGGATTCGTTGTTGGCGCGCAGCCACTGGCCGACCGCCCGCAGCCGCTCGACACTGGGCTGCGGGATTTCGCCTTCGGCCGTGGGGCCCACGTTCAGCAGGTAATTGCCGCCGCGGCTGGCGATCCGCACCAGTTGCTTGATCAGCACCGGGACCGGCTTCCAATTGCTGTCGTCTTTCTTGAACCCCCAGGTGTCGTTCATGGTCACCGGAGTTTCCCAGTCGCGCTTCACGACGCCGACCGAGATCTGGTTGTCGCCGGCCGAATCGTAGTCGCCCATGTTGTGCCCCACGCGGCCGCTGACGATGCAGTTGGGCTGCAGCGTGTGGACCATGCCGGTGATGTCGCGGGCCTGCTCCGCCGTGATCAGCCGCGGCGTGTCGAACCAGATCAGGCCGATGGGCCCGTAGTTGGTGAGCAGCTCACGCACTTGCGGTTTGGCTTTGGCCTCGAAATACCTGGCGAAATCCTTCTTCTCGTCCGGCGGGAAGTCCCAGTTGTTTCCCGCGCCGTCCGGCTCGTGCCAGTCCTGGGCGTGCGAATAGTAGAAGCAGAGCTTGATGCCGGCCTTGCGGCAGGCCGCGGCCAGCTCCTTCATGGGGTCGCGCTTGAACGGCGTGGCGTCCACGATGTTGTACCTGCTGACCTTCGAGCCGTACATGGCGAACCCGTCGTGGTGCTTCGAGGTGATGACGATGTACTTCATTCCCGCGTCTTTGGCGAGCTGCACCCACTGCTCGGCGTTGAACTTGACGGGATTGAACTGGGCGGCCAGTTGCTCATATTCCTTCACCGGGATCTTGGCGCGGTTCATGATCCACTCGCCGATGCCGGCAATGGGCTGGCCCTTCCATTCGCCGGCCGGGACGGCGTACAGGCCCCAGTGGACGAACATGCCGAAGCGCGCTTCTCTCCACCATTGCAGGCGCTTGTCGCGCTCCGGGTCGGGCGCGGCTGGCTGCGCCACGAGCGCCTGGGAAAGCAGCATCACGGCAAGGAGCAACAAGGCAGAGATTCGAACTTGACGCATATAAATCCTCTGTTCTCCGCGGATTCGCCTCGATCCCGCCAGTATACGCCGATTCGCCGCCGGCCACGGCCCGACGTCTGTCCTCATCGGCGTTTCTCAGTGTCTGTTGCTTCCTTCACAAGCGGAAACGCCGTGATGCGCAGCTTGGCTGAGCCGTAGGGAATCAGGGTGAGGGTTTCGATTGGCTCGGAGCCGGCCGCCGGGCTCTGCGGAAGGGGCCCGGCGGAGCCGTTCTCCAGGGTCCACTGCGGAATGCGCCGGCCCCTGACGCGCACTTCGATGGGCGCGCCGTCCGCGGAAAAGGGCATGGCGCCGACCGGCTTCTCGGCCACCTCGACGGCGGCCTCGGCCCGCGCCGGATCCAGCGCCAAGCCGTAATTCCAGGGGCTGGTGGGATGCACTTCCCAATCGGCGGCCGGGCCGATCTGGCGCAGCTTCCGCCAGTCCTCGCCGATCCGCAGCGAGAGCACCAGGGGGCCGCGCTCCAGCGCCACCGAGTCCCCATACCAGCGCGAGGCCCGGACCCGCAGCGGCAGCGTCAGCTCCACGCGGTCGCCGTTCTTCCACACCCGATCGAGGCGGTGGAAGGTCGCCGGCTTGACTCCGGCGGCCGGCCGCCCGTTGACCGCAATGCTCGCCCCGCCGGCCCACGCCGGTATTCGAAGCAACAGCGGGAAGCGGGCCGGCTTCTCCGGGCTGATCGAGAGGCGGACCTTGTCGCGGAACGGGTACTCGGTCTCTTCGCTCACGCTCACCCGCACGCCGCCCCGGACAACGGTCTTCACCACGCTGGGGCCATAGACCACGGCGGCCAGCCCCTCGCCGGGAGTGGCCATCCACAGATTGGCCGCGAGCTTGGGCCAGCCCTGGTGCAGGTTCGAGGTGCAGCAGCCGAAATTAGGCTCCAGACCGAACAGGTTCGAATCGGGACCGTTGGTGGTCCAGGCGCGCGGAAAGCGGCTGCACAGCACCTGGTTGGGCTGCTGGTCATATTGGTGCGCCCACATGTCGCCGCTGAAAGTGGCGGGCAGCGCGTTGTAGGCCATCTTTTCCAGGCGGTCGCCGAAGGCCGGATCGCCAAGAACCGCCAACAGGTGCTCGAGCGAATACATCCCTTCCACGACGGCGCACAATTCGGTGCCCTGGGAGGGATCGCGGCCGGCGTAGTGCTCGTCGCCGCTGTGCACCCCGTTGGGAAGAAGGTGGTGGCGGTCCATCACCTCCAGCAAATGGTAGATTGCGCCGCGGTCCGAGGGATCGCCCGACACCTGCCCCCAGACCGCCGAGGTCTTCAGCGCCATGGCGGTGTTGACCACGTGGGTCTTCAGGCTGGTCTGGGCCTTGGCCATTTTCCCGGTGAATGGGAACGCGGCGAAGTGCGCCTTCCAGTCGTACCCCTGGGAATGCAGCCGGCGCGCCAGGTCGAGCAACGCCGGTTTGCCGGTGCGGTTGTAGAGCCAGACGATGCTGACGATTTCGTCGCCCCAGCGGTAGACAGCCCATTGCTGCAGCGGACGCGAGGCCAGCAGGCCCGCCTGGTAGTCGAAATAGCGCTCCAGCAGCGGGATGACGCGCGGGTCGCCGGTGGCCTCCTGGTACTGGGTGAGGGTCTTCAGCATCACCATGAGCGGCCACCAGTCCTCGTTCCTCAGCTTGAGCGGGCCGATGGCGCCGTCGGGCCGCTGGTTCTCGATGGTCCAGGCCACCCACTTGTTTGCCTTTTTGATCAGTGCCGGGTCATCGAGCAGGTAGGCCAGCGGAACCAGTCCGTCCATGTAATACGGGCCGCGCTCCCAGCTCTCGCCATTGCCGCCCAGCCAGCCGCTTTCGCCGGCCAGCAGCGACGGCCAGAATTCGTCCAGGTGTCCGGTCAGGCTGCTGGCCTGGATCTCGAGCTGGCGCCGCAGCCAGCCCTGCGGTTTGACCGCCGTCAGCGGAAGCATGGTAAAGGCGTTCGGCGGCAGCGGGGCCCGGTTCTTCACCGCCGCTTGCTCAGCGGCCGGCAGCGGCGCCGAGGCGATCAGCAACACCAAGCCAAAAAGCCAGCATCCACGTTTCATGTCCACCGCCTCCGGTTTCTTTTACCACATAGCCGAGGAAAAAATGGGACGCAGTAACAGAGCCGCGAGCGTCAGCGAGCGGGTGCTGGCGCAGCGCTGCGTTGGCCTTGCGGGGCACCCGCTCGCTGACGCTCGCGGCTCTGTTGTCTTGAATGGAATTTTGCAGGCACCTCTCCTGCCACTCGATCTGCGTTCATCCGCGTTCATCCGCGTCCCATTCCAAACTATACTGTTTGCCTGACGCCTATGATTCGATCGCTGAGGGTGCTTTCTCTGGTTGCGATGATCGCCTGGGCCTGCGCGTTGCCGGGGCAGCAGCCGGCGGCCGCCCCGGCTCCCGCCGCCGGAAGCGAGCCGCGCCTGAAGGACCTCCGGCAACTGACCCACGGAGGCCAGAATGCCGAGGCCTACTTTTCCCCCGACGGCAAGCGGATCATCTTTCAATCGACCCGCGACGGCCGGCCGTGCGACCAGATCTACATGATGAACGCCGACGGCTCCGGCGGGCGCATGGTTTCGACCGGCAAGGGGCGGACTACCTGCGCCTTCTTCCTTCCCGACGGCAAGCGGTTCATTTACGCCTCGACCCACGAGACTTCTCCGGAATGCCCGCCGCCGGCGCCGCGCGGCGGAACCGGCTACACCTGGGCGGTGTATGACAGCTATGAGCTGTACCTGGCCGACCAGAACGGCGAGATCCTGCGCAACCTCTCGAACCACGCCGGCTACGACGCCGAGGCCACCATCAACTGGAAGACCGGCAAGATGGTGTGGACGGCGATGCGGGAGGGCGACCTGGACCTCTACTCCGCCGACCTGGACAGCAAGAACGTCAAGCGCCTGACTAGCAGGTTCGGCTACGACGGCGGCGGCGTCTATTCGGCCGACGGAAAGAAACTGGTCTGGCGCGCTCACTACCCCAAGGAGCCCGCCGCCATCGACGACTACAAGAAGAAGCTGGCCCAGGGCCTGGTGACGCCCATGAAGATGGAGATCTTCGTCGCCGATGCCGAGGGCCAGAATGCCCGCCAGGTCACCTCCTTCGGCTGCGCCAGCTTCGCCCCCTATTTCACGCCCGACGGCAGGAAAATCATCTTCGCTTCCAACAAGCACAACTGCGATGGCCGCTTTTTCGAGCTTTACCTGGTCAACATCGATGGCACGGGGCTGGAGCAGGTGACCAGCTCCGGCGGGTTCAATTCCTTCCCCATGTTTTCGCGCGACGGCAAGAAGCTGATCTTCATTTCCGACCGCAACGCCAAGCAGCGCTACGAGTTCAACGTGTTCATCGCCGACTGGGTCCGGTAGGCAGAAGGCAGGTTCGCCGCCCGCCGCCTTCTGCCTTCTGCCTTCCGCCGCCCGGTGGGGCTATAATAACGGGGGAGAGAGCGTTTGATGAGACTTGTGCGGAGGCTCTGCCTGGCGGGGGCTTTGGCCCTCCTGCTTGCGGCAGCGGCGGCCGGCGGCACCGTGCTGATTCTCCCGTTCGAAAACCAGACGCGCAATGCCAGCCT
>JAPKYU010000147.1 GCA_026394175.1 Acidobacteriota bacterium
GAGCGGGTGCTGGCGCAGCGCTGCGTTGGCCTTGCGGGGCACCCGCTCGCTGACGCTCGCGGCTCTGTTGTCTTAAATGGAATTTTGCCAGTACCCCAGAAGTCAGAAGCCGGTCACGGGCGCGGATTCCTGGTTTCTCGCTTCCATCTTCCCCGCGTCGATTTTTGGTTTTGCTTTTCGCATGAAGCGGGTAAAATACGCCTCGATCATGGGGACACTGGACTCCGGCTTGAAAGCGACGAAACCTGGGTGGTCTCTGAGTTCAGGTTCAATGGGTGGTGCAGGGAGAGAACGGTCGATCGAACAACTGGTGGCGGAACTGCGATCGATGGGCCTGCGCGAGGAGCCGGGTGCGGTTCTGGGGTGTGTGCTGGTCTCCGCGGGCCAGGCCCTCTCGGCCAGGCAACTGATCCTGCTGTTCTATGACACCGAGGCCGAGCAACTCTATCGGTGGGACTGGCAGCCGGGCATCAGCAAGCCGCCGTTGAGCGAAGTGTCTCCCGGCCAGGTCGGCGCCTGGATGATCCTTGACCGGCAGGAGGAAACGGAACTGCTCGGCCCGGAGGCTGCGCTGAGTGTCCAGCTCGGCGCGCAGGGGGTGGTCAGTGTCCGCCTCCCATCCGGCCCGAACTGCCAGCGCTTGATCGCGGTGGAACCGGCGCGGGCCGATGCGGGCATGCTCGCGGGCCTTGGCGCGCTGGCCGCGGAGCTTGCACCTCTGATTGAGCGCTTCTTCGCGCTGCGCCGCATCCGCTCCCAGGCCATCGACGAGGAGCGGAACCGCATCGCCCAGGATTTCCACGACGGCCCGCTGCAGGCCTTTCTCGGGTTCGAAGTCCAAATTCAGTTCATCCGCAAATTGCTGGACCGCGACCCCGCGCGGGCCGGACAGGAACTCGAGCAGCTCCAGGCGCTGGCGCGCAAGCAGGGGCGCGAGCTGCGCGACCTGCTGCAGGAGATGCGCCTGATCGACCTGGAAGGTGCGACGCTGCTGGGCGTGTTGCGCCACCTCATCCAGGACCTGGAAAAGAGCGGCGACATCCATATCAAGCTGCTGGCCGACAGCCACCACGTGGAGGCGCCCAAAGGGGTGTGCCGCGAGATCTTCCACATCGTGCAGGAGGCCGTCACCAACGCGCGCAAGCACGGGGCCGCGACTCATGTCCTGATCTCGGTCGATAGCACACCGAACGAGCTGCGCCTTTCGATCGACGACAACGGCACGGGCTTCCGTTTCTCGGGAAGTTACTTGCTGGAAGAATTGAACCGGCTGCGGATCGGTCCGGTGAGCATCAAGCAGCGGGCCCAGCAAATGGGCGCCTCGCTGGTGCTGGATTCGACGCCGGGGCACGGCGCCCGCCTGCTGCTCCGCGTTCCGCTGGCTGGCGCGAAGGCCGCCGGCGTGGTAAGCGGAAGCCGGTAGGTGTAATGAATCTCGGATTTTGGATTTTGGATTTCGGATTTCAATCCCCGTTCGAAATCCGCATTCCGCAATCCGAAATCCGCAATACCTCTTACTGCTTACCGCCCAGCGCCTCCAGGCAGCGCGCAATATCGGAACCGGTGTTGTAAATGTTGGGGGAGATGCGCAGCCGGTCCTCGCGCAGGCTGACGATGACGCGGGCGGCCAGCAGGGCGCGATGCAGGCGCGCCGTGGCGGCGGCATCCGGGGCTTCCACGGCCATGATGGTGGAGCGCTCGCGGGGCTCCAGCGCGCTGGCCACCCGGCAACCGGCGGGCAGGTGCTCGATCAGCCGGTCCAGCAGCCCCATGGCGTGACGCTCGATGGTTTTGACGCCCACCTGCCGGAGGAACTGCAGGGAAGCGATCATGGCGGCCAGGTTGAGGAAGCTGGCCGTCTCGGTGCTGTCGAAGCGGCGGGCGCCGGGCGCCAGCTTCCAGCCCGTGCGCGGCAGCTTGTTGAAGTTGGCCGCACCCTCCACCGCCTGCCAATACACGTCGGTGACCGCCAGCCGCCCCAGCACTTCCGGGTGAAACCAGGCAAACCCCGTGCCGTAGGGGGAAAGCAGCCACTTGTAGCCGGCGCAGACAGCCACGTCGATGGGCAGCGCCGCCGGTTCTGCTCCCAGGCGCAAGGAGACGGCGCCGGCCGCCTGGCTCAAGTCCGCCAGAAGAATGGTTCCGTTCTCCCGGCAGGCGGGCCCCAGGCGCTCGATGTCCAGGCGGTATCCGGTGTTGTAGCTGACCATGCTGACGGCGGCCACGCGGGTGCGCCGGCCCAGCGCGTTCAGAAACTGCGCGGCGCGAACCGGCCCCCCTTCGGCCGACAGCACGCGCAGGCTCACGCCCCGCTCGGCCAGTTGCGCCCAGGGAAAGAAATTCGACGGGAAATCGTCTTCGCCGACCAGCACCTCGTCGCCCCGTTCCCAGGCCAGGCCCCGGGCCACGGCGAACACCCCGTCGGAGGCCCCGTTGGTGATGGCGTAGTCACCGGGCCGCCCCCCGAACAGCGCCGCCAGCTCCGTCCGCGCTTCCTCGGGCAGGCGGAAATAGATGTCGTCCCTCATGCGGTCCGGGCGCGTCTTGATGGCCATCATGCGCTCGATGGCCTCCACCGTGCAGCGCGGGAAGGGGCCCTGGGCGGCGCAGTTCAGGTACGCCACATCTTCGAAATCAAAGAACTCTTTCCGGTAGTCCATGTGTTCCCAATTCTAACCACACGCTCACAGAGCAGAAGAGGGAATGGGACGCAGATGAACGCAGATGCACGCAGATTGGATGCAGGCACCAGCACGCCAATGCGTTTCCCTGGAAGTTGATCTGCGTCTATCTACGTTCATCTGCGTCCCATTGACGCTTAGAAAATGTCGCGCAGGAGCGCGAATTTCGAGATCACCACCAGCCGGCCGCTTCCGCCGCGCAGCTCCTCGTGCTCCAGGGACCAGGTGTGGGCGTGGGGAATCCAGACGGCGTTGATGCCGGCCGCCAGCGCGGGATTGATGTCGGAGCGCGGGCTGTTGCCGATCATCCAGGTGTCGGCCGGCACGGCGCCAAGCTCCGCGGTGAGGCCCCGGTAGGCGGCCTCGTTCTTCTCCCGCACCACCACCGCCTGGGCGAAGAGGCGCTCCAGCCCGGAGCGGGCCAGCTTGGCGTGTTGCTCCTCGCGGCTGCCCTTGGTGCACAGAACCAGGCGATGGCGCCCGGCCAGGTACTCCAGTGTCTCCGGCACGCCCTCCAGAATCTCCAGTTCCTGTTTGGCAATCGCGGCCGCCAGCCCTTCGACGTAGGCCAACTGCTCCGGCGCCACCGGCCTGGTTGCCAGGCGGTGGAAGGCTTCCCGCAGATTGCGGCCGAAGGCCTCCGAGCCGTAGCCGTGCAAGGCGCGGTTCGCCAATTCGATTTCGTCCAGGATGGCGCGCACCTCTTCGGGCGAGTACTGCTGGTGGTTGACGAACTCGACGAATTCCTGGATGACACGCTCGAAATAGATGTTGTTTTCCCAGAGCGTGTCGTCGGCATCGACCAGCAACAGCATAGTAAGGCTGCAGGCTACAGACTGCAGGCTGCAGGCCAGGCCCAGGGTCGCGGGCCGGCCTGTAGCCTGTGGCCTGCAGCCTAATACATTCCCGCCTTGGCGGGCGCGGAGGAAGCGCCGCTGCGCAGCGCCTGGATGCCCTGCTTGAGTGCCTGCATGATCAGGGCGAGATCCGCGGAGTAGATCAGGAAGCGGTAGCCCTCGGCTTTCAATTCCAGCAGGCGCGCCAGGTCCCCCATGTGGATGCCGGCGGCCACCGGGCTGCGCCCGCACACCTCGGCCACTCGCCGGAACGCGGCCTTCATCTTTTCATGGCCGAACTGGCCGGGGACGCCGAGCGAGATGGAGAGGTCCTGGGGGCCGATCATGGTGGCGTCCACGCCGGGGACGGCGACGATGTTCTCCAGGTCATCGAGCGCCTCCTGGTACTCGACCTGGACCACGATGATGGTCTCGCGGTTGGCGCGTTCGATGGCCTCGGCCGTCCCGATGCCCGAGAAATCGGTATGGATGCTGCGCAGGCCGAACCCGCGCTTGCCGGCGGGCGGATATTTCACGGCCTCCACCACCCGGCGCGCGTCATCGGCGCAATGGATGCGCGGCATCACCACGCCGGCCGCGCCGCAATCCAGCGTCCGCGCGATCAGGAAGTACTCGTTGTCGGTGATGCGCACCAGCGGGGCGATGCCGAAGTGCCGGGCCGCCCGCGCCAGCGCCTCGATCTCGTGCAGGTCGCCGGGCGAGTGCTCGGTGTCGATAATGAAGAAGTCCACGCCGCAGGCGGCCAGCACCGCCACCACTTCCGGACGCAGGCATTCGGTGATCATGGTGCCGAACACCGGCTGTCCGGCCGCCAGCTTTTCCTTCACGGGATAGAGAGGCATGGTAGGAGTTCCTTTGCAAGTATGCGAAACAGCCGCCCATGTTAACAGAAGGGCCAATCCGTTGAAACCGGGGAAAGCGGCGGGCAGCGGTTTCGGAATCTCTCAGAAGGGAAACGGTTCTGCGACCCGCTGCCTCGCGGGCCTGGCGGATT
>JAPKYU010000471.1 GCA_026394175.1 Acidobacteriota bacterium
GCTGGCTATGCCCCGGCGCCGCCGGCGGAAGCTGCGGGCACGGTTGCCGCTCAGTCCGATGCCGCCCGCTCGAAAGCCACGGCCACGGCCTTCCGCGATGAGCAGGCACAGGAACAAAAGCGGGCCGAAGCGCCGCCGGCCTCAACGATGGCGCGTAGCGGGACTGCCGGCGCGGGCGCCGCGCGCACGGCGGCGCGCGCGGCCGAGGCGGAGAAAAAACCGGGCGAGGCGGCGAACGTCGTTGGGCTGCAGGCCGCGCCGGCCGCGCCGGTCGGCGGAATCGCGGCGCGCCGCCAGGACGCGCTCGACCGCTTCGCAAAGATGGTGGCCGCCGGCTCCGAGCGCATTGCGCTCACCCGCAGCGGCCAGTTGCTGACCGCCGCTGCGGCTTCCGGCCAGTGGCAGCCGCTTTCCACGCCCGAGGGCGCGGAGGCAATTGACATCAGCATCGTGGGCGCAAATCTGTGGGTATTGCTGCGCGGCGGCCGCGTGGCTCATTCCACCGACCTGGGCCGGTCCTGGCGGGCCGTCGCCGACACCGGCGCCGAGGATGCCGTCTCGATTCTGTTCAGCGACTCCCGGAACGGGGAAATCCGCACTCGCTCGGGCCGCCGCCTGCGCACCACCGACGGCGGACAATCCTGGAAGACAGCCGGGCGGTAGTCCAACGTCCAAAGTCCAAGGTGTGGCGGGACCTTGGACCTTGCGGTCTTCCGGTTCCCCGGCTCTGAGCCGCATTGACAGAAACCCGCCCCCCGCATGCGCCGCGAGCGCCTGGTTACTTTCTACTTTCGCGGTTCGCTGCTGGGCGGCACAATCCCCTTGATTCGCAGGTAGGTGACAAGGTTGCCGTAGTGCTCGTTGGAGTGGGAGGTGTTTAGGTTCAGCACGCCCAGGCGCGTCACCTCGCGGCCCATGGCCTTCAGCGTCTCGGCGCCCTTGGCGTCGGTCATGCCGCCATACACCCCGTCGCAAAACTCGGCGGCCTCCTTGAGCGCGGCAGTCAGCTCGGCCTTGGTGGTCTTGGTCTTCTCGACCTGGGCCGGCGCGCGCTTCTCCCCGGCCGCCCTGGCACAAAGTGAGAATTGCGAATCGGCGATGTGGCCGAGGATCTGCCCATAGGTACGCACTTCGGGCACGGGTTTGAAGGCGTAATTCTCCTCGGGCATTTTCTCGGCAGCCCGCAGGATGTAGTTCTTGACGTTGTTCCAGGCCGCCTTGGTGTCGTCGCTGAACGGATTCTGCGCGACAGCGATTCCGGCGCACAGCAGGATCACACAAATCGCTTTCATTCTCTCGTCTCCTTATTTGTTTGTACTTGGCCCTTATAGAATTATTTACACCTTTTGTCGAGGTTGCGCCACCGTTATCGCCGCCTGACGGACCGCCCAAGGCGGTCCGCACGGTTGCGAAGGCGCTCTGCGGCGTGCTACTTTTCGAAGCACATCCGGGTTCCCCGTGACCAGCGCTATCCAAACCGGCGAGCTTTACGGCGTGGTCTTCAACATCATGCGGTTCTGCCTGCATGACGGCCCGGGCATCCGCACCACGGTTTTTCTGAAGGGATGCCCGCTGGCCTGCTGGTGGTGCCACAACCCCGAGAGCCGGGCGCCTGAGCCGGTAGTGATGTACGTTGGCGAGCGCTGCCTGTTGTGCGGGGACTGCCTCGAGGCCTGCCGGGAAGGGGCCATCAGCCGCGGCGCAGAAACCATGCTGCGCTCGGCGGCCTGCACGGCGTGCGGGACGTGCGTGGAGGTCTGCGTGGCCGAGGCCCGCGCCGTGGCCGGCCGCCGCATGACGGTGCGGCAGGCGGTGGCCGAGATCGAGCGCGACGTGGTTTTTTTCGACGAGTCCGGCGGCGGCGTCACCTTTTCCGGCGGCGAGCCGCTGGCCCAGCCCCGTTTTCTCGAGGCCCTGCTCGAGGCCTGCCGCGCGCGCCGCATTCACACCGTGCTGGACACCTGCGGCCTGGCCGAGTCGGGCAGCTTCTTGCGCATTGCCGGAAAGGCCGACCTGGTCCTGTACGACCTGAAGTTCATTGATGCCGCCAAGCACCGCGCCTCGACCGGCGCCACCAACGAGGTGATTTTGGCGAACCTGGAGGCGCTGGCGCACGCCGGCCGCCCGCTGGTGGTCCGCGTGCCCGTCATCCCGGGGGTCAACGACGGGGAGGAAGAACTGGCCGCCGTGGCCGCCCTGCTGCTGCGCCTCGGCGTTCCGCGCATCGACCTGTTGCCGTACCATAAGATCGGCGTCAACAAGTACGCGCGGCTGAACCTGCAATACCAACTGCCGGGCCTGGAGCCGCCGGCGGCAGCGCGCATGGAGGAACTGGCCGGCGGTCTGCGCCGGCAGGGGTTCACGGTCCGGATCGGAGGGTAGCGATGAACGAACGCGTGGCGAGATTGCGCCAGTGCAGCCTGGACACCAGGCCCTGGCTCTCGATCGAGCGGGCGGCGTTGTTGACGGAGTTCTACCAGCAGGGCGCGCCGCTGTCGGCGCCCGTCCTGCGCGCCTCCGCCTTCCGCCACCTGATGGAGCACAAGACCATCCACATCGGCGCGGACGAGCTGATTGTCGGGGAGCGCGGCCCCTCCCCAAAGGGCGCGCCGACTTACCCGGAGCTGTGCTGCCACAGCATGCCGGACCTGGAAATCCTGGACACCCGCGAGAAGGTTTCCTACCGGGTGAGCGACGAAGCGCGGGCGGCGCAGCGCGACCGCATCATCCCCTTCTGGCGCGGCCGCAGCATGCGCGACCGCATCTTCCACGAGATGACGCCGGAATGGAAGGACGCTTACGAGGCCGGCATGTTCACCGAGTTCATGGAACAGCGCGCTCCCGGCCACACCGTGCTCGGCAGCGTGATCTATCGCCAGGGCCTGCTCGGCTTGAAGGCGGAGGTCGGGCGGAGCCTGGCGGCGCTGGATTTTTACGACGACCCCGAGGCCTACAACAAGGAGCAGGAACTGAAGGCCATGGCCATCGCCGCCGACGCGGTGATCCGGTTTGCCGAGCGGCACGCGGAGCGCGCCGAACAGATGGCCGCGGCGGAGAACAATCCCGCCCGCCGGGCGGAGCTGGAACAGATCGCGGCGGTGTGCCGGCGCGTCCCGGCCCACGCCCCCCGCGACTTCCGGGAGGCGCTGCAGTGCTACTGGTTTGTCCACCTGGGGGTCATCACCGAGCTGAACACCTGGGACTCGTTTTGCCCGGGGCGGCTCGACCAGCACCTGTACCCGTTCTACCAGGAGGGCCTGGCCGGCGGCACGCTCCATGAGGAACAGGCCCGCGAGCTGCTGGAGTGCTTCTGGGTGAAGTTCAACAATCAGCCGGCGCCCCCCAAGGTGGGGGTGACGGCGGCCGAGAGCGGCACCTACACCGACTTCTGCAACATCAACAACGGCGGCCTCAAGCCCGACGGCTCGGACGCCGTCAACGACCTCACCTACCTGATCCTCGAGGTCGTCGATGAGATGCGGCTGCTGCAGCCCTCCTCGAACCTGCAACTGAGCAAGAAGAACCCCGACCGCTTCCTGAAGCGCGGCCTGGAGATCGTGCGCCAGGGGTGGGGCCAGCCCTCCATCTTCAACGCCGACATGGTGGTCGAGGAATTGCTGCGGCAGGGCAAGACCATCGAGGACGCCCGCCAGGGCGGCACCTCCGGCTGCGTGGAGACCGGCGCCTTCGGCAAGGAAGCCTACATCCTCACCGGCTACTTCAACTGGGTGAAGGTCCTGGAGGTGGCGCTGAATAACGGCGTGGACCCGCGCAGCGGCAAGAAAATCGGCCTGGAAACGGGCGACCCGCGCTCGTTCATCTCCTACCAGCAGGTCTTCGACGCCTACCGCCGCCAGTTGCATTATTTCGTGGATGTGAAGGTGCGGGGCAGCAATGTCATCGAGCGGCTCTACGCCCAGGAGATGCCGGCGCCGTTCCTCTCGCTGCTGATCGAGGATTGCATTGCCCGCGGCCAGGACTACCACGCCGGCGGGCCGCGCTACAACACCACCTACATCATGGGCACCGGGCAGGGCACCTGCACCGACAGCCTTTCGGCCATCAAGCACCACGTCTTTGACCGCAAGAACGTCACCATGGCCGGGTTGCTCGAGGCGCTGGGCGCGAACTTCGAGGGACAGGAGAAGACCCGGCTGTTGCTCTGGAACCGGACGCCGAAGTACGGCAACGACGATGACTATGCCGACGACATCCTGCGCGCGCTGTTCGACGCTTTCTACGACGAGGTGAACGGGCGGAAGAACACCCGCGGCGGCCTCTACCGCGTGAACTATCTCTCGACCACCTGCCACGTGTACTTCGGCTCGGTATGCGGGGCCACGCCCGACGGCCGCAAGGCCTTCGAGCCGGTTTCCGACGGCATCTCTCCGGCGCAGGGCGCCGACCGCAAGGGGCCGACCGCGGTCATCAAGTCGGCCGCCAAGCTGGACCACGCGCGCACCGGCGGAACCCTGCTGAACCAGAAGTTCACCCCGTCGCTGCTGGAAGGCGAGGAGGGCATCGAGAAGCTGGCGCACCTGGTGCGGTCCTACTTCCGACTGGACGGCCACCACATCCAGTTCAACGTGGTGACCGCCGAGACGCTGCGCGCCGCACAGGCCGATCCCGATCGCTACCGGGATTTGATCGTGCGGGTGGCCGGCTACAGCGACTACTTCTGCGATCTGACGCCCGCGCTGCAGAACGAGATCATCGCCCGCACCGAGCAAACCGGCTTCTGAGTGGTCTCGCTCCTCTAACGGGCCGCCGATAAACGCAGATGAACGCAGATCGAGCTTCGGGGAAGGGTTCTGATCTGCGTTCATCTGCGTCCCATTCCCTCTTTAAGCGCCGCTGAATCTGCTTCATAATGGCCGCCCATGAAGCGGATTCCGCTGCTGTTCCTGGGAGTGGCGGCGTGCCTGCAGCCGGCCGCGGCCGCCGTGCGCAAAACGCCGATCGTCTCGCTCTACTACTACGTCGCCAGCGACCCGGCGGCGCCGGAGATCCTGAAGCGCAATGCCCGGCGCATCTCGATCATCGCCCCGCAGACCTTCTCCATGGACGCCGAGGGCTTCATCATGGGCGAAGTGCCGCCGGAGGTGAAGCAGGTGGCGCACGAGAACCGCGTGGCCATCATGCCGCTGGTGACCAATCGCCGCTTCGACCAGCGCACCATGCACGCCGTGTTGGACAACCCGAAGTTCCAGGACCGGGCCATCCGCTACCTGCTGTACTACGCCAGGCGCGATGGCGCCGTCGGCTTCCAGTTCGATTACGAGAACATCCATTACACCTACCGCGACAAGTTCACGGCGTTCACGGTAAAAGCGGCGCGGGCCTTTCACCGGCGCGGCCTGCTGCTGACGCTGGCCGTGGTGGGCCGCTCCCGCCATGAACGCGATCCGGAGAAGCCGGGGGGCTGGGACAACTGGTCGGGTGTGTACGACTACCGCAGACTGGGGCGCGTGGCCGATTTCCTGAGCATCATGGCCTACCCGGAGCATTCCGCTTCCGGCCAGCCGGGTTCGGTGGGCAGCATTCCCTGGATGGAGCAGATCGTGAAGTACACGCTCAGCCAGGTGCCCCGCGCCAAGATTTCCTGGGGTATCCCGGTCTACCACCTGCACTGGTGGCGGGAGGCGGGGCAGGAGAAGTGGCGCGGCCGCAGCCACAAGTTCGCGGACCTCGGCGGCTGGATGGGCCGCGAGGGCGTGCGAAACGAATTCGACGAGACCCTCGGCTCCGGCCGCCTGGAGTTCACCGAGAACGACGCGAGCCACGTGATCTGGTACGAGGACGCGCGCAGCCTGCGCGCCAAGCTCGAGCTGATCCAGCGCCATCGGCTGCCGGGCTTCTCCGCCTGGCGCCTGGGACAGGAGGACCCCGCCAGTTGGGAGCTGCTGGGAACCGAGTACCCCGTGCGCCGATTCGCCCCCCATCGGTATCGTCGCTAGCCGGGCAACTCGCGGCGGGAGATCATCCAGGCAAACTCGGCCAGCCAATCCCTGAGCACCTTGGCGATGTACGGAGGGGTGAGGTTGTATCTGTCCATCAGCTTGCGGCGTTCAAAACCGCCGGTTTGGGCGGTCAACCACAGGTAAGAATGGCTCAGCCGGCCCTCGATTGAGACCTGCCATTGCTCCTGGTGTTCACGCAGGAGCCGTTCCACTGCAGACCGGATGCGTTCCCTGGTTTCGTCGTCGGAGATCGGGCTGTTCATCGAGAAGTCTAAGGGCATCGTGGGCTCCAAAAGGGGGGATCGGGCGGCGGCCCGGTCGAGCAACGGGCTTATGGTCCGTTCCCGCCATGGCTGCCGCCAGAGGCCGATACACGCTGCTGGGTTGAATCCGCTGGGCGATGAAAGGCTCGCCCACAATACACTTCAACCCTGCCGTCGATGGTTGCCAATTGCCGGGGGGACATTCAACCGCTACTATCGGCAAATCCGGCAGAAGCTTTAGCAGGCTGCTGAAAGGGGCAAATACGCAGCGCCGAACAGGCCCGCGTCGGCGCCCAGCTTCGAGACTACGATGCGCGTGCCGCCGGCCCGGTA
>JAPKYU010000053.1 GCA_026394175.1 Acidobacteriota bacterium
TCCAGTTTCTCTTTATCTGCGGCCTGCAAAGTGATTGGTTTCTTCGGCCGACCCGTACGCATGGTCCACCTCCTCGAAGGTTGGGCCAGTATAGCCGGGAACGGCCAACTTATGCAACGAATTGATGACTCAGCACACTAGTTACTACTTGGGGACTTGACCGACAGATGTGACATGGCTAGTATCCGTTAAATATGGGACAGCTAAATATCCGAAACGTTCCCGACGATCTGATGAAGCGGGCCAAGATTGCCGCGATTCAACGGGGCGTGACGCTGAGGCAGTACGTTGTACAGGCCGTGGGAGCGGCTGTGGAGGCGCCGAAGGGCAAGAAAGCCGCGAAGGGCGCCTAAACGAAAGGCCCCGCTGACAGTCGCAAGCTGCCAGCGAGGCGCATCCCACACCGGAGGTTAGGTCCGATGCAGGTTCACACCGATTTTACCCATCCACCATTTCAGGCAAGCCCCGCGCGGCCTTGTACGCGCGCGTTTCCACCAATAACGGCCAGAACCCCGAGATGCAGCTTGGCGAGTTGCGCGCCTACTGCGACCGCCGCGGCTGGGAGATCGCGGGCGAGTACGTGGACCAGGGCATCTGTGGCGCCCAGGAACGGCGCCCAACCCTCGGTCGCCTCTTGGCCGATTGCCGCCGGCGCCGGGTTGATGTCGTCGTGGTTTACCGCTATGACCGCTTCGCCCGCAGTCTCCGGCAACTGGTCAACGCGCTCGAAGACTTCCGGGCGCTCGGCATCGATTTCGTCAGCTTGCACGAGGGGGTCGATACGAGCACGCCGAACGGCCGGCTCGTCTTTGGCATCTTCGCCAGCATCGCGGAATTCGAACGCGAGTTGATCCGTGATCGCGTCCGCTCCGGTATCGCCGCAGCGAAGGCGAAGGGCAAGCGCATCGGCCGCCCCAAGACCGCCGTAGACGCGTCCAGACTGGTCGTTCTTCGCGCCCAGGGGCATTCCTGGCGCAACATCGCGGGCGAGTTGAACGTCGGACTTGCGACCGTGTACCGCGCGGGCGAGTGTTCCAAAAACCCGGCCGCTTCTCCCATCGCGGCGGATTGATTCCATTGGGCCGAAAACGGCCATCCGGGGTGTTCCAGAACCAAGTGATTTTGGAACGCTCGCTTCCCCGCTCAAAGGGGACAGAGCGCGGGAGGCGTTCTCCCACAAACCAATCACGCCCCGCCCGACAGCGCCATCCGCGCTTTATCTGAGATAACTGGCCGCCGGCCAAGCGCACCGAAGCGCTGCCGCGTTACTCGCCGGACGGATGCGCCTCACCTGCCTGTAATTGGATAGGATGCGAACACGAACGGTCAGATGAGCTTGAAGATCTCAGTCCTTATTGTGTCCAAACATTGGTGAGAATCAGCAAGGTCCTGAGCGGTCAGGAAGACCACTCGGTAGCGGGCAGTAGTGCTCGCATTCTTCAGCTCGTTATAGGGTGTGTACAGGCTCTGCAGACTGGTGTCCCTCCAAATATCGCTGTCTCTGGCCCTGTGGTCGCCGGAGTGCCTTCCTCTGCAAGCAAAATAAGCCTCAATATAATGCAGAGCCGAGTAGAAAAGCCCAGTGATAGCCCAGTCGGCGAAGCGGTCGGGGTCCGCGCCCAGCGAGGTTACGAATTCCTCGTTGTGGCGTGCTTTTTGCAGATGTTGATCTCTGCGGGGCATCAGCTTTATGGACGGCGCTCGTAGGCGAGCTCCATAGACCCCGAAAGCAGTTCCGTTGGGTCCTCGTCCCCTTTCGGGACGACGTAGAAATCGAACGCGAAGTCGGGGAAACTATCTATGACGGCCTGTTGTCTTGCGTACACGCGCTCCCGTACTTTCCTCTCCCAGCGGTCGATTATGACCCAAACGTAAAACACGCGGTTGTCACGGAAGGCCGCGTAGACAGACTGCACCTCTGGGACTAGCGAGAGTTCGAATGCAATGAATTCGTTCAATGCGCTGGTCTGGACGGTAATGGGGTCCATGCTTCGATGGCTCTCCCCGCTTTCAACTACCAGTCTTTGCGTTCGCACTTGCCAGTCGCTGCGAAATTCCTTCTGGTCGGTGGAGACAAAGATGACGTCTGCGAGTTGTTCCAGCACCAGTTCGGGAATGACTCCGCTCAGGTGGGAAAGGCGACCACGGTGGACTGGATCAAAGGCGGAGGTGCTTACGCTGGACGTGACCAGTTCAAGAGCCATCGGGATTCTCCTTCCTCTTCAGTCGCTCCGGCACAATTGCGGTGAGGACGTTAGTCGAATTCACTATATACATCGGCTCTCCGTCGGGTTTATAAGCGTCCAGGCGGTAAACTTCATTCAGGACGGTCCTCATCTTCAGCTTCGTCCCGTCCTGGAGAATGTACGTGTTCCGCCCTTCGTGTTCGGGCTCGAACTCGACCTCCTCGCCCCAGACTTCCTGTCCCTGAAGAGTGAACTTGCGCTTGTCGCCCATCTGCAACCTCCCGGTGACAGAGCATACCACAAATGGCGGTGCCGACGTGGCCTAGCATTGTCCAATGCAAGATGAGCCTGAAGGAGGGAGTTGTTTCCAACACAAATGAGCCTGAAACGGCGGGGGCTGGGGCATTCTGCGGGGGATGCAAATCCAAATGCAGAACGCTGAAGCGGTGCGGCTGGAGCAGATCCGGGAGTTCCTGCGGGGCAGCGAGGCGATCGAGTTCGCGGGACAGAGCCGAGCGGAGGTGCACGGCTGGGTGAACGAGACCCTGATCCGGCAGGAGTATCTGCGACAGGGGAAGAAGGCGCGGGGGTTAATCCGGTCGTACCTGAGCAAGGTGACCGGAAGGAGCCGGGCGCAGATCACCCGGCTGATCCGGCAGTACGTGCAGACCGGAGAAGTGCGATGGCAGAGCGGGCAGCGTCATCAGTTCGCGAGCAAGTACAGCGAGCAGGACATCGCGCTGCTGGCGGAAGTAGATCGAGCGCACGAACGGCTGAGCGGGCCGGCGACGAAGCGCATCCTGGAGCGCGAGTGGCAGACGTTCGGCCAGGGCGAGTTTCAACACCTGGCGGGAATTTCCGTATCGCACCTATACAACCTGCGGCGGCGAGACAGTTACCGCAAACGGGCGGGCCAGTTCGAGAAAACCCGCCCGGTGAGCATTGCGATTGGGGAACGGCGACGGCCCGATCCCGGCGGTCGACCGGGCTACTTGCGCGTGGGTACGGTGCACCAGGGCGATTGCGACGGCCACAAGGGTGTGTATCACATCAACGCGGTCGACGAAGTGACCCAGTGGGAAGTGGTGGGCTGTACGGAACGGATCAGCGAGCAGCATCTGGCACCGGTGTTGGAGGCGATGCTGCACCAGTTTCCGTTTTGCATCCTCGGCTTCCATGCCGACAATGGTTCGGAATTTGTCAATCACACGGTCGCCCGGCTGTTGAACAAGCTGATGGTGGAGGAGTTCACCCGCTCACGTGCCAACCGCACCCAGGACAACGCACTGGTGGAAGGCAAGAACGGGGCGGTGATCCGAAAGCACATCGGGTATGGCTATATCGCGGGAGAGCACGCCGAGCGACTGCACAAGTTCTACACGGCGTACTTCAATCCGTATCTGAACTACCATCGTCCCTGTGGGTTTGCGACGCTGGTGACGGACAGGCGCGGTCGGCGGCGGCGCCTGTATCGAGCCGCAGACTACGCGACGCCCTATGAAAAGCTAAAGTCGCTGCCCGAGGCCAAGCAGTACTTGAAGCCGGGAATCACCTGGGAGCTCCTGGACCAGTTCGCCAGCAGAATGAGCGACACCGAATGGGCGCGCAGGATGCGCCAAGCCAAAGCGGGTTTGCTCCAGAGATGCAAAAGCGAATGGCCAGGCCCTCCACGGTTCTGAGAGAAGCGAACATGCGCACAGCCGGGGGGCTTCTACACAAATGGCAGGGGCAAGGGGGGATCAAACGCCGCCCCCCTTGCCCCTGCACCCCCATCCCCCCGCTTGCCAGAAAGGAGAGCCCCTCCTGGAGCCCTTGCCCTCCGCCCTTTCAGGCTCATTTGTATTGGAAACACTCCTCAGTTTCAGGCTCATTCTTGGATTGGAAAATGCTGCCTTCCCTTTCTTTCGCTGCATGAACGACGCGGCAATCTCGCCCGGGCAGAACGGTCACCGGCGCCCCTGTTATCGCTGCCGGGCCTGAATTCGGTTGGTTGGTTCGCTCGTCACTCCGAGGAAGGGAATACCGGGAAAGGGTTAACCCCGCAGTCTGAAAGTCTATCACCGAGGAAGGCTGGCAGCAAACGGCGAGCTGCCCCCGCCAGCGGGTCAGCCTGGATTGGCTATGACCACATCGCTGGCGCTGCCTCCGAAGCAACGGCGGGCCTTTGTGAAGTTTCACACGCTAGTGTAGTGCGTCATTGATTGCTTGGCTTATCGAAGCGCCGTAGGCGCGGCCGATAATAGCCCAGCACTTCAGTGCTGGGTAGTAAACGAACGCGAAGAGTCCCGGAGGGACGACTGAAACCGGCCATTTGCGGGAG
>JAPKYU010000070.1 GCA_026394175.1 Acidobacteriota bacterium
AATCGTCAGCGTGACCAGGCCGTCCCATGGATAACCCGTCTTTTGTGCCAGGGAAAGACGGCCGCCGGCGACCGCGGTTTCTACCCGGCCGGCGCCGTACAGGTTCAACCACAGTCCGTCTTCCGTCTTCGCGTACGCCCAGTTTTTCAGGCCGGCGATGGTACGGGCGATGTTCGTCGGGCAGCAGTAACAGGGGAGTACGAGCGAGCGCAGCGGCGGGTCCTGCGCGCGAACGACGCGCGGGAGTTCATCCCCGTGGCGGCGCAGCGGATTGCTGTAATAGAAATCGACGCCCTCCACACCCATGCCCGACAGCATGCTGTTGTAGAGCGTGAGTTCCATGAGGTCCGCGTATTTGGCGTCGCCCGAAATCCCCAGCAGGCGCCAGTTCCACATGGCGTGGGCGATATTGGAGCAGGTCTCGGCGTATGCCAGGCGATTGGGCAGCTCGTAATCCAGGCCAAAGGCCTCGTGGACATTGTCGTTTCTGCGCGAGCGCCCGCGAAAGAGGTTGCCGACCGCGCCGGTCACGTACATCTTGCGCGCCGTCACGTCCGTCCAGATGCGATCGAGCGCGTCGCGCAAGGCCTTCTCCCCGGTCTCGAGGTACACGTCGGTGGCCCCGGCGTAAAGGTACATGGCCGTGACCGCGTGCCCGACGGCCTCCACCTCTTTGCGCAGAGGCACGCGTGTCTGGTTCTGGTCGCTGCCTCCCGGCGCGGACCCGCGCATGTCCACGAAGGTCTGCGCCAGTTCCAGGTACTTGCGGTTCCCGGTGGTGCGGTACAGCTCGGCCGCGCCCATGATGTTCGAGGGATTGAAGCCGAAGTGCGCCAGTTCCCGCGGCCGCGGCTGGAACGTGAGGTACAGGTAATCCGCCACTTTGGTGGCGATATCCAGAAAGTTTTTCTTGCCCGTGGCGCGGCAGTGGACGCAGGCCGCGGTCATCAGGTGGCCCATGTTGTACAACTCGTGGTTGTTCAGCTCTTGCCAGCGTTTCGCGCCCTTGAGGCGGATGGGAGTCGAGAGGTATCCATCCGGCTCCTGCGCTGCCGCGAAAACGGCGATGATCTCGTCCATGCGGCGGTCGAGTGCCGGGTCCCTGGTTGACGCGTAGACCAGCGCCATGGCCTCCACGGTCTTGTACAAGTCGCCATCGCTCCACCAATTCAGGACGCGCGTGTCCAGGCTGTCGCCGCCGCGTCCCGTGATCTTGAGGAAGCTGGCGTACTGCGCGCCGTTATTCGGATTATCGAGCGCGCGCCAGATGGCCGGCAGCATGTTGTTGCGGACCACGTCGAACCGCTCGGCCCAGAAGCCGCCGGTCCAGCGGGCGTCGTCCAGGTCGAGCGTCTTCAGCTTGACGTGCGGGCTGGCCTGGTTGCCGAGGATGCCGCGCCCGCCGGGCGCTTCGCCGGCGGCAGCCAGTGAAGCAACCATGAGCACCATGGCTGCGGTGCGAATAAAAAGGCCCATAAGTTCTGCCTCGCTTTCCGCATCAATTCGAAAGGAGAAGGGCCCGGAAGAGCATATCTTCAATTCTATCAGGTGAACAGCGCCCCCAACGAAGAATCACCCCAAAGGCCGAAATCCGGTCCACTGTCGAGTATCATGGGCAGCATGAACCGCGCTGTCGTTGCCTGTCTGCTGTTCAGCTTTCTGGCCACAAGACCGGTTGGCGCGCAGCTCCGCGAATCCGCCGGGCCGTGGAAGGCGGGCGGCTGGAAGCAATACATTACCTTCGAGGTGCAGGAGACCGCGGGCATCGACCGCCAACAGGAACCGGTCGAAGTTGGTGTACGCCTGCCGGACCGCAATATCCGCCTGGTGCGTTGGGGCGATGCGCCCGAGGAAATCGTGTCACAGGTGGTGGAAGCGCGGTTCGACGGAGCGGCCTATAAGCTGCGTGTTGTCTTCCCGGCCACGGTTCCCGCCCGCGCCACTGTTCTCTATCGCGTCTACTACGGCCAGCCGGATGCACCAGCCGCATCGTATTCCACTTCCTTGAAAGTCTCGCAGGAAACACGGGTCGGGTGGGCCGTGGAAAACGAGCACTACAAAGCCGACGCCGGCCTCCGATCGATCAAGGGCCAGGACGAGGACAGCGGGCAGATCCAGGCACTCACGCTGAATTGCTGCGGAGTCACGCTCTTGCGTTCGGGCGGGGGACGCATGCATTGGGGACCCAATTTCCGCCGCACCGGCGCCCCCAGTTACAGGACCATCGGGAACTGGGAACCCGTGCAGTCCATCGAGCGGGTGAAGGGGCCGGTGGTTTGCGAAAGCCGCCGGTCCGGCTTTCATGCCGAGTATCCCGAGATCAAGCTCGACGCTGTCTACCGTTTCTTCGCCTTCGTGCCGTACTTCCGTTTCCGCTCCGAGATGCTCATGAGCGAGGCGCTCGATCTGTTCCTGCTTCGCAACGACGAGATGACCATGGACCCGTTTTTCACGCACATCGCCTGGCCCGGCAAGACCGCCGCGTCACCCGTGCAGTCGGCGACGCTGGAGGAACGCGAGAAGACGCTGGAAAAACAGCCCATCCCCGCCGACGCTCCCTGGATTTGCTTCTACAATGGCGACAAGGGCTACGGATACGGCTCAGTTCGCCTTCATTTCGACAACCGCAATACCGGCGGTAAACCGTCGCCTCTGTACCACCCCTACACCAAGATCAGCGACGGCGCGGGTGGCGGGCGCTACTGGAACCGGCGCCTGATCGACGAACACGACACCCGGGTGCCCGCCGGCAGCCGCTACCTCGAGGACAATGCCTACGTCGTCTTCCGCCTGCGCGCCGGCCCCCCGGCCCAGGCGCTGGGCGAATTCCTCGAATGGGAAAAGAAGCTCCGCAAGCCGCTGCAGACCGAGCTGCAGGGCAGCAAGGCCTGGACCGCCCGGCAGAAAGCCGCCAAGAAATAAACGCGCCAGCCCGGTGGCCCGAACCGGAGCGGTTCCCGCGCCGCCGCGCTTCAACGCGCGGCCAAGCGGATCGATGACCTAACTGCCGCCGGCAAACACCTGGCCGAACGCCTCAACCGCATGGTCCAGGAACTTGAATCGCGCGGCACAGAAGCATCGTTTAACTGGCTTGGCGAAGTTCAGGGCGCCGGTTCCGAAGTGGATCGGCTCCGCGGTGAACTGTGCCTCGCCATCGAAATCCTGGAGGAGAGGGACGCGCAATGCTTGCACTCCTCGAAATAACCAAGTCCGACAAGAACAAGCACCTCGTGATCGTCGAGGAACTGGTGTCGAACGAGCAGATCCAGCAGGCCATGGCCAACCTGCAGCGCGATTACCCGCGCACGAAACTACTCAGCTTTTGGGGCGACAACCAGGTGATGCGACACATCCCGACCGAAGCCATTAACGAACGGAAACTTCTGGAATAGTCACTCGCCACCCAAACCTGCCGACCGTCGCCAGCCATCTGGCGGCGGTGTGTTGTGTGGCTTGTCACGTAGGCTGCACGCAACTGCGCCCGCTGTCTGACCATGGCTTCCGCCTCATCTGAGGCTGGCGCCATCGCCGAGATAGCTGCAAACACACCGCACCATTTACTGCCGACTGCCCCAGCGGGCGTGACCTGACGCGCCAGGCATCACCCGTAGCTCATAGCCGAAGTCCCTTGCCCATTTCTTGGCTCCTGCTTGCAACGCCGAATTCCCACAGTTCAGAAAGGCCTCGGCCATTACCCTGCCGCCGTG
>JAPKYU010000024.1 GCA_026394175.1 Acidobacteriota bacterium
GGGGGTTTTTGAGCCGCCGCGCAACCGGGAGCCGGCGCGACGCCAGCGCTCCATACCCCCCTTTGTGTTCTTTGTGTCTTTGTGGTTAAGCGGTCAGATCGGTTCAGTCTTGGGTTGCGCGCCGGCGAGGCCCTGGGCGGCCTTCGCCGGGTCGTAGTTGGGGTTGAGCTGGGGCATGGCGGCATCGACGGAGGCGCGCCACTTCTTCAGCAGTTCATGAAGCTCGGCAGCTTTCTTCGGCTGCTTCTTCACCAGGTTTTTGCGCTCACCGATGTCGTCGGCCAGGTTGAACAGCTCCAGCCGGCCGTCTTCGTAGAACTCGATCAACTTGTAATCGCCCAGCCGCACCGCAGCGGAAGGGACGCCGCCCTGGTTGCTGTAGTGCGGGTAGTGCCAGAACAGCGGGCGCGCTTCCAGTTTGCGGCTGCTGGTCTGTTTCACCAGCGGGACGAGACTGCGGCCATCGACGGGATGCGCGGCATCGGGGCGCGCGCCGGCCAGCTCCAGCATCGTGGGGAAGTAATCCACACTCGATACCGGCACGTGGCAGACGCTGCCCGGCTTGACCACGCCCGGCCAGCGCACGATCAGCGGCACGCGGATGCCACCTTCGTACAGGTGGCCTTTCCCGGCGCGCAGCGGGAGGTTCGACGTTACCGGCTCTTTGCGCGAGCCCTCGTAGATCAGTCCGCCATTGTCCGAAGTGAAGAAAATGACGGTGCGCTCGGCGATGCCCAGCTCGTCGAGCTTCCTCATCAGCTTCCCCACGGCTTCATCCACGCTCTGCACCATGGCGGCGTAAGTCGCGTCGTGTTGCGGATCGTCGGGCTTCGCTTTGGCCCGGTAATGCTCGATGAGCTTCTGCCTGGCCTGCAGCGGGATGTGCACGGCAAAGTGCGGCAGGTAAGCGACGAAGGGCCGGTCGTTGTTCTTCTCGACGAATTTCAGCGCCTCGGTACTGAGGCGATCGGTGAGGTAGTCGTCCGATGTGCCGCCCTTCAAGCCGGGCAGATCGAAGGGCCCCCAGTAGGATGCGGGGCTGCCGCGGAACGTGCCGCCGATATTGAAATCGAACCCCTGGGTTTCGGGCGAGAAGCCTTCGCCGCCCAGGTGCCACTTCCCGATGCTGGCCGAAGCATAGGCGGCGGGCTGCAGCGCCTCGGCGATGGTTACTTCGTCGAGCGGAAGCTGCTGGTTGAATTGCGGCGTCAGCAGCCTGGCCGCCGGCCACTGTTTGCGGCCGGGAATCCAGTCGGTCAGGTGCAGCCGCGCCGGGTACCTCCCGGTCATGATACTGGCGCGGGTGGGCGAGCAGACCGGGCAGGCCGCGTAGGCGTCGGTGAACTTCAACCCTTCGGCGGCCAGCCGGTCGATGTTGGGCGTCTCGTAGAATCTGCTGCTGAAGCAGCCCAGGTCGGTCCAGCCCATGTCGTCGATCAGGATGAAGATGAAGTTCAGCTTCTGCGCCGCCGCCGCCCGCAAAAACAAGGGTACCGCCGCCATTTGCGTCAGGAAGAGCCGTCGATCGATTGAAGACATAATGTTCACCGAAGCTGCAGATTGCGCAGATTACACCGATTCCGATCTCTGCTGGAAGTGGGAACGCGCTCGCCCGTCCGCCGTGACGGGCGCCTCTGATAGAATCGAACCTCTCACCTGAAGACGATGACGCACAAACCACCCAGCACCGGAACCAGCATCAAGCTCTGTGAGTTGTTCTACCCGGGGCAACCGGAGCGGTATCGGCTGGCGCGCCAGGTGGGCGTCAGCCACGCCATTGCCAGCGTGTCGCCGGTGCTCAGCAAGGTCCGCCGCGAACAGTATCTCGGAACCCTGACCGGCATCAAATCGGAGTTCAAGGACGCCGGATTGACGATTCTGGGCGTCTAAAGCCATCCGGTGCCGGCCGAGAAGATTAAGCTGGGGCTGCCGGGCCGCGATGAGGAGATCGAGAACTACCGCGCCGCCATCGAGGCCCTGGCGCGCGCCGGCATCCCGATGATCTGCTACAACTTCATGGCCGGTCTGGGCTGGTACCGGACGAAGACGGACGCCCTCGAGCGCGGCGGCGCGCTCGCCAGCGAGTTTGACAACCGCGAGGCGCTCCGGCAGGGGTTGACCGAGTGGGGCGCAATCAGCGAGGAGAAGGTCTGGGCCAATCTGGAGTACTTTCTGAAAGCGGTGATGCCCGTGGCCGAGAAGTCCGGGGTGAGAATGGCGCTGCACCCCGACGATCCGCCCATCTCGCCGCTGCGCGGCATTGGGCGCATCCTGACCAGCGCGGCGAACCATCGCCGCGTTCTCGACCTTGTCCCCAGCCCCGTGAACGGCATCGTCTTCTGCCAGGCCAACTTCAAGGTTATGGGCGAGGACATCGAAGCACTGGCGCGCCAGTGGTGCGCCCGGAAGAAGATCTTCCTTGTTCATTTCCGCGACATCGAGGGCACGGCGGAGCATTTCCGGGAGACCTTCCACGACAATGGCCCCACCGACATGGCCCGGATGCTGAAGCTCTATTCCGATTGCGGGTTCGACGGCCCGATGCGCCCCGACCATGCCCCCACCCTGGCAGGGGAATCCAATGACCGGCCTGGCTACGCGATGATGGGCAAGGTATTCGCCTTCGGCTACATGAAAGGCATCCTGGACGCGCTGCGCATCCCATACGAATAGCGGGCCGTCCGCGCTCCCATCTTTTGCGATAAGCTACGCAACCGGAGGATGGTTCGTATGCCCGGAAACTGGACTCGCCGTGATTTGCTTCGGCTGGCTCTGGCCCTGCCGGCTGGCTGTTTGTTCCCTCGCTACAGCGCACTGGCCGCGCCGTATCAGGGCAAGGTGAAGATTACCGGAGTGAAGGCCATGGCGCTGCAGAACATTGCCGGCAACTGCCTGATCCGCATTGACACCGACGCCGCCCTGACCGGCTACGGGGAAGCGGGCGCCACCGGTCCCATGGCGCGGGCGCGCATCGAGACGATGAAGTCGCTCCTGCTGGGCAAGGACCCACTGGCTATCGAGGTCCATTTCCACCAGATGACCACGCTGATGCACACCTACATGGCGCACATCCCGACCATCAGCGGCATCGACCTGGCGCTGTGGGACCTGGCCGGCAAGATTCTGGGGCTGCCGGTGTGCGCCCTGCTGGGAGGTCCGTTCCGCGACGCCATCCCGATGTACTCCCACGGGATCGGCTTGAACATGCTGGACCCGGTCTCCTGCCGCGACTGGGCGCAGCGCATCAAGCAGCAGCCGGAAGGCTTCACGGCGTTCAAGATCGGCATCGACAGCACGGCAGGCGTGCCCGCCGCTCGGTATGCCGCAACGCTTGACAGCGGGCAATTGCGCAAGATCGCCCGGGCCTATGCCAACGTTCGCGAGGCGGTGGGCGACGAGATCGACATCGCCGTCCATTGCCACAACGAGTTCGACACGCCCAGCGCAATTGCGGTGGCCAAGGCCGTCGAGCCTATGAATCCGCTGTTTCTCGAAGACGCGCTGAACGTGCCCTACTCGGAAGGCTGGATGGCGCTG
>JAPKYU010000614.1 GCA_026394175.1 Acidobacteriota bacterium
TGAACACGCAGTTCGCAACACGCCCGCTGTCGTCGGAAAATCGCCTGACTCTGTCCAGCCGGAGACATAGGCATTGCCCTGACGATCCAGCGCGATGCCGCGGCCGCTGTCGCCCTCAGTTCCACCCAGGTAGGTGGAATAGACGAGCGCGGTGCCCTGCGGGTTTAGCTTGGCAACAAAACCGTCACCGTAACTCACTGGGCCCAGAAGGATGCGGCCATGGAACGTCCTTTGAATGGCGCCCAGCGTAGTAGGGAAATCGTCCGAAGTAGTCTCGCCCGTGATGTGGGCGTAGCCGGCGTCATCGACCGCGATCGCGTATGCGACTTCGTTCTCTGAGCCGCCCAGGTAAGTTGCGTAAACGAAGGCGGAGCCAGTGGGATTGACTTTTGCCACAAACGCATCAGGGCAGGGGAACCGCGGTCCCCCATACTTGCCCATGCAGTCGTTCCCCGCCACACGCTGCTGTACGGCACCCGTTGTTGTCGGCAAACCTCCGCTCGCCCAGCCGGTCAGGTAAACGTTGCCCGCCGAATCCAGGGCAAGCGCCTGTGGCGCCGCCGGAACCTCAGCAGAGTAAACCAGGGAATCGCCGGTCGGGCTGAGTTTGGCGACGAAACCCGTGGCGCCGTCGAAACGCAGGGCGCCGGGGGTGGTGGAAAACCCCCAGACGCTCGTTATGCCGCTCACGTACGCGTTGCCGCCAGCATCGACAGCGATCCCGTAGCCTGTTGCCTGAGGCATCCCGGACGCGCTTGGCGTTGCGCCCAGATATGTCGAGTAAACGACACTAGCGCCGTCGGGGGCCAGCTTGGTAACGAAGGCGACATTATAAGCGTCAGGATAGCGGTTCTGTGCGGCGCCGGGCGTGACCGGGAAATCGGCCGAACTCGTCGTCCCGGTAACATAGGCGTTTCCGGCGATATCCACCGCGATCGCCTGGCCCCGATCGGCTCGGCTACCGCCCAAGTATGTCACATAAGCCAGTTGCCTGGGCTGACCTGCCGCCGAGTTGACGACCCCCTCCAATCGCTCGCCGACAGCGGAAAACACCAGGTCCTTCCCGGGATAAACGCCGCGATAGCGCACCTGGGCGAAATGGGGAATGCCCGTCCGCCACTTGGCCGGGTCGCTACCGATGAAGTAGTTGGTCCTGCCGGAAAGCGGCCCGACACCTTCAATACGTGCCCGTCCCTTGCCCGGAACCGGGATGCGGGTGACACGCCGGTCCTTGTGGACCAGAACTTCGGTTGGTGTGAATAGAAGGAGGCAGTCCTGACCGCGTCCAAGGAATTTCACGGAAGCATCGGCCTGCCCGCGATTCGGCTCAAATTCGAGCCGGCCAGCACCGGCAAATGTGTTGGCGGCAAACAAGAGGGCGATTACAGTCAGCCGCATACGAACAGCCCCTGGAAGCGGCACACCGATCGGATTGCGACCCGTTTGCTCACAAACACGCGAGCGATATTGTAACCTCATGTGACAAGTACACCTGTTCGGAAGTGAAGGCCAGGATGGGAAACCCGAATACACCACATCGCACAATTCTCCAAACGAAGTTGCGAGCCGTGGCGCGGTGCGTATAGTTTAGCACGGCGAATGGCGAGAATGGGACGAGAATGGGATCAGCCTCAACTGCGCGATTTTTGCCTGGTGGAGGATCTTCAAAAAAGCGTGAACTCATCGGTCTCCTGCTGAGCCGGGCGGGCCAACGCCTGGTTCTTCTTGGGACGTCCGCGAGTCCAATAGCGACCGAATCGTTCCGCCATCTCGCTGACAAAATCCTCGTTCCCAATCGGCCGGCCCCCGCACCATTCCGGCCCGTACCGCATTGCGCTCCACGTGTGATGTGGCAAGCAACCCCGGGCAGCACACATCGCTTTCGTCGCGGCATCATGCTTGGCATAGGGCCGAACCGTATGCGGAGTTCCCTAGAAAAACTGCGCAGTTCAGGCTGTCCCGTTCCCCCCCGCATTTTCAAACCGGCGCTCGCATGCAGTTTGCGCTGACCAACGCCATGATGAGTCAGGTGGCGAACGTCGCTGTCCCGGCTGCCTCGAGTGGAGAATCGGCGGGCCCTCCCGCCATGGGCCCGGAAATCACCGCTGCGGATAAGAGCGAGGATCTGTTCGCATTCACCGCCAACCACGTGACCCTGAAGAAGGGTGAGCGGATGGTCATTCCGGTCGCGGAATTCACCGTGAAGTACCAGGATGTATTCACGCTGGATGTTCTGTTCATCCCACCCCCCGACGTGATGCAGAACATAGCCGGCCGGCAGCAGTCGGAACTGGCCCGGTTGATGGCGGCGCCCAAGGTGATTCACAAGACCAGGCTGCACAACAAAAGCAGCTACCCCTTCACCACCGCGCCGGCGCTTGTTCTCCTGGGCGACAGGCTGCTCGCCCAGGGGATGATGACCTATACCGCCATCGGCGCCGACTGCGACCTGGAGATAACCACCGCGGTCGATATCAAGGTTGTGAAGAGCGAAAAGGAAACCGCACGGATTCCCAATGCGATGAGGTGGCAGAACTATGACTACGCCCGCGTGGACCTGGCGGGAAACCTGAGCCTGTCGAACTATCGTAACCAGCCGGTGGCACTGGAAGTTACGCGGCCTGTCCTGGGCAATGTGACCGCGGCCGATCACCAGGGCGTGATCGAGAAGACCAATGTCTTCGAGAATGCGGACCTGCGCCACGGCCAGTATCCATACTGGTGGGGCTGATACAACTGGCCCGCCTGGTGGAGCCACCTCAATGGAGTGGGACGCATCCAGTGGAAGTTGACGCTGGAAGCCGGCAAGACCGTGGACCTCGCCTACGCCTGGCACTATTTCTGGCGTTAAGGGCGGCCAACTCTGGATGAAAATGTCTCATTTCTGTTGACACGAAGCGGCTTCCGGGTGTATCTCGGTAAGCAATGGCGTTGCCTGAACGCCTGGGATTCGGCAATGACAAGAGTTCACCTGCCTGTTTATCAGCAGCAGCACCTACACCCGCTCACTGAGCGCGAAGGGCAGATCTACGAGATGCTGCTTGAGGGCTGCGCGAACAAAGAGATCGCGGCGGAACTGAGGCTCAGCATCCACACGGTTCGCTTCCACGTCGCCAACGTCCTAAGCAAGTTCCGCGTCGCCAGCCGCTACGAACTCCTCGCCCAACTTCTGCACGGCACCCGCCGCTAGTGTGCTGAGTCATCAATTCGTTGCATAAGTTGGCCGTTCCCGGCTATACTGGCCCAACCTTCGAGGAGGTGGACCATGCGTACGGGTCGGCCGAAGAAACCAATCACTTTGCAGGCCGCAGATAAAGAGAAACTGGA
>JAPKYU010000439.1 GCA_026394175.1 Acidobacteriota bacterium
GGGAAGAATGCGACGTGCTTCAACATCGCGCCGTGGAGAAACCGGGGGCGGGTGGCGCTTCGCCGCCGCCGGAGCAGCCCGGGCAGCAGGCCGGGGTTGCCGCCAAGCCCGAGCCAAAAACGCCCGCGGCCGCCAAGGCTCCCGCATCCGCAAAGAAGGGCAAGAGCCAGAAGGCCAGGCAGGCCCAGCCCAGCGGGCCGCCGATGGAGGACTGGTACCTGCTGCGGGCCGCGGGCAAAGCCGGCTGGGCCCTGGCCCGCATGGTGGAAATGACCATTCCCGACGAGGTGGCCCAGTACGCCGAAGGCAAGGCCATTACCGCCTGGCACGTCCTGGACGAGGTGTGGGATGGCGGCCAGAAGAAGCCGCGGTACATCTGGGCCACCAGCGAGCGCGTCGGCTCGCCCTATGACTTCGACGGCATTCGGGTTTTCACCTGGAACCGGGTCCGGCACCGCTACGAGACCGCCTACCGGGAGCGCAACCGGCAGGGCGTCTATCCCATCACGGTCGGCCGGGTGGAGCTGAAGTCCGGGGAAGTTCCCGCCTTCAGCATAACCACGGTGGGCAGCGACGGGAAACGCGCGACTCGTAATTTCGTACTGCTGGGCAACTTCGTCCGCCGCCGCGAGCAGGTGGAATGACGCCCCTGGCGGAAGCAGCCGGCGCGTGCGGGCGCGCTTGGCTATTGCGCGCGCGCGCCATCCTTCATTATCATGGAGTGTGCCTCGTTTCGAGGCGCCCAGCAGCGCGCCGCCGTAGCTCAGTTGGTAGAGCAGCGGTTTCGTAAACCGCGGGTCGGAGGTTCAAGTCCTCTCGGCGGCTCCAGCCCTCTCTCATCCCGTCATCCCCAACAGGGTCGGGTTGGCGCCGCGGCGCCACGGCGACGGTTTTCACCACCTGCTCCGGATGGCCGGTGGCCGTGATCTCCACCCGGTCTTCCAGCAGCCGGATGCGTCTCCAGTGATCGGCGCCGTAGCCCAGCGCCGCGGTGCGCACCTGCGTCAGCCGGCGTCCCCCGGCCTCGATTTCCTCCACTGCGTCGCTGTGGCGATGCCCGGCCAGCGAAAGCAGCACATTGTTTGCACCTGTGATCGCGGCCTTCAGCGAGTCGGAGAAGGCGTCCTCGCCCAGCGGAATGTGCATCGCCAGCACGGCCGTGTCGTGCGGGTGTGCCGCAAGTTGCTGCTTCAGCCAGGTGAGCTGCGCGCCGGCAAATTCACGGTCTCGCACCGGACTCTCCGCATGGTCCAAAACCAGGAAGAGGTAGGCGGTCTGCCCCACCTGGCGGCGAAAGCTGTAGTAAGTGCCATTCCGGAAGCAGTCGAAGGCCTGCCGCCAACGGCGTCTGGCTTCCTCTGCCACCGACGGGTCCGGAATCGGACCGGCCTGACCCTCGGCCTTCCGGTAGCGATGAATATCGTGGTTCCCGAGCGCCAGGAAGACTTGCAGGCGGGTTCCGCCAAGAGCTTCCCGGAAGCGCTCGATCTGTCTGTAGACCGGCGCGCCCGACGGGCTATCGAAGCTGTAGCTATCAACCAGATCACCCGTGTTCAGAACGAAGGCGGGCGGCGATTCGCGGCCCAGCCGCTCCAGGAGCCCCTTTAGCGTCTCCGCGGAGTGGCTGAAGTGCTCGCGGGCGGCCACCAGTTTGGGGTGCACGCTATCGAAATCGACGACATGGGTATCGCTGATGTGCACGAACTCCTGAACCGGCTCGCCACACCACACCACGGCGCAAGCCAGCAGGACCAGCAGACACGCGCGCAGACAATGGCGAAGCATCATGGGCATCGATTCTCCCACCGAGCGCCGGTCTCGAAACCGCTCACCGCGTTACTGAAACCACGTGGCGGCCGAGGCCTTTGGGAATCTCCACGACCTGCCTCTCGGGGACTTGGCCGCCGAGCGGGCCGCGCGTTTCGTCGGAAAGCAGCAGCGTCCACGCGGATTTGGCGGAGGTGAAGTACCGGCAATAGTGGTCGTCGTAATGAACTGCCAGCGATAGGGCGCCACCGGCGCCGCCGTCGCGCTCGACCTGAGCGTGCATGTAGCCGCAGTATTCATTGGCGCTCATGTAGCGCACGCCCTCGCCGAGGCCTTGGAGCAAATGGCTGAACGAGCCGGGATCCAGAGAAACGTCCCGGTCGTGGAAAACGAGATAGTAGGGGGCATCCACCGTCCAGGGAATCTCGTCGGCCGCGAGCGTCCGGTCGTAGGCCCAGGTGCCGCGCCGCAGCACCGGCTGCAGGTTGATCACGAAATCCGGTCCCAGGTATTCATCCCCGCCCAGTTCGCTCAGCCCGAAGCCGAGTTGGGCGGCGATGCGGGCCGAATGGTTGGGGTAGGAGCGGCTGTAGCCGCCCCCGCCGCGCATCAGGAACAGCGGAACCACGCCGAAGTCTTCTTTGAGATATTCGATCGACCTCCGCAGGTGAAACATCTGCGTGATTGCCGGGATTTCCTTTTTCCGGACCAGATCGCCGAATTCGGTCCACCAACCGAGGCTGCCGACGCCATCCATGGGCGCGGTCCACCAGGGGCCGGGCGGCGAGTCCAGGTCCGGCAGCATGTGGGTCCAGCCATGGCTCTGGATCTCGAAGACACCCTCGCGCAGGCCGGCCTCCAGCCCGCGCTTGGTCGAGGCGAAGTCGTGTACCCGGCCCGGCTGAAGCGAGTCCATCACCCGCTCCTGTTTCCAGGGATTCAAGACGCGTTGCGATTGGCGATCGACGAAGCCGGTGTTCACGTCTTGCACGAGCACGGCCTTGTGCTTCTTCAGGGGTTCGATCAGCCCCTTGCGGATTTCCTCCTCGGTGAGTGTGCGGTAGCTCCAATAAGAGAGGAAGGTCTTGTCGGAGGTTCCCATGTCGTCCATGAACAGGAGGATGCTTTTCGGGTATTCCGCGTAGAGCAGGTACCCTTGCGCCCAGGCCAAAACGCGCTTGAACAGGTCGCGGACCACCTGGCCCTGGATCTGCGTGCTGGCGCGGTGAGCGCCGAGCCAGGCCACGCGGCCTCCGCCACTCCCCTCCCGGGCCGTCAGGAAGGGATGCGGGCCGCGGGTCATCAACACAGTTGCGTCCGGCGCGACGGCCTTGAGTCCCGGCCAATACTGCCCCGGCCGCAAGAACGATTTCTCGCGGCTCTCCAGCCCGCGGGTGATGAAGTGCTCGCGGGCCAGCGCCAGTGCGTCAGGGGAGACGAAATCGCTGACGTAGCGAACGCCGGCAAGCTCGGAGATTTCCGGCACCGCCACCGCGTCGCCCAGAACCACAAGGTTGACCCCGTGCTGCTTCACCAGTTCCGACACCAGGCCCAGCCCCTTGCCTTCGAGATCGCCGGGGCCGGCATCCCAGATGATGGTGCCATAGCGGGGCCGGCCGTCGCGGTCCAGCAGGTGATACTTATCGAGGCGCTGCTGATCCAGGCGCAGTATCTCGAACGGCAATCCCCAGGACTTCATGAGCGCCGCCAGGATCTGGAATTCGCCCCCGTCCTCGATCACGTAGCTGGCCGGGTCCTTCCACTGGTCGGAGATGACCAGCAGGAAGCGGTAGGGCAGGGGAGCGGTTTGCGCCGCCGCGAAAGGCGAGAAAACAACCGCCGCCACCAGCGCCGCCGCAAGCAGGGCCCCGGCGCTCCGGGACGCCACAGGAATTCCCATGTTGCACCTCCGCGGAGGATCATGCTCCGCGATTCCTTGAATGCGCGCCGATTGTATCCCAAACTGCGCCGTAGGGGCCGGTTTCAGCCAGCGGCGGGCGGAGCAAGTCATTCGCCCGGCGCTGGTGACGCGCTAGGTTTGGAGCGGCAACCGCTATAGCTATAGGGCTACAATCCGCAGATTGGCGATGCGCTCGAAGTCGCGCTGGTTTCTCGTGATAAGGGGAGTATGGGTGGATAATGCGGTCGCCGCGATCGCCGCGTCGGGGAACTTGACCTTTGAAGTGCGACGAATTCCCGCCGCTATTCTTGCCGTAGCGCGATCGAACGGGATAGAGGTGAAGTTCTCCTGGAGAAACTCCTCCGTGGCATGGCGTTCCTCGGCGGTCCACCCGGAGAATGAGAGAAGCTCAGATTCCGCAACGGTAGGCAGAAACAGGGGTTTGCCTTCCTGTCGCCACTCTGAGAGCGCCTCTCTAACCTTCGCATCCCCAGCGAGGTAGGCGATCAGAATATTGGTATCAAGGGTCATGCGCGAGAAGGCGGGCGGTCCCACTCGAGACGGATGCGCTTCAGGTGACGCTCGAGGGCTTTTCGTTTGTGCCGCAAAAGACCCGCTGCCCTGATCCAACTCTTTGGCAGCGGCTCCGCTCGTTTGAGCTGGTCGACGGTGAGAATCCTTGCTCCTGCTCGATTCGGCATATCGTTCAAGATCCTCCGATGCCTTCTCCCATGGACTATGGCACATAGCTTTCTCGCAGTCAAATCGAGATCCGAAGCCGCAGATTCCGCCGATTACACAGGGATTGATCCGTAAAATCCGCGAAATCTGCGGCTAACGGCACTCCGAGAGCCAGGCTCATGCCCTGAGGAATATCTTCCGCTTGTACATCCAATACAGGATGAGCCATTCGACCAGCAGCACCGCCGCGGCGCTGAACAGGGCGCCGAACGGTCCCAGGTGGGCCGCAATCGGCTTGCTGAAGATGCCCACGATGCGGCTGATGGGAACCAGCGTCACGCCCATGTAAATGGCGACGGCGTTCATTCCGATGATGACGAATGGGAACGCCCATTTCCGGAAGCCGAGAACGTCGATGACCCAATAGAAAACCAAAAACTGGAGGCAGGCGAATCCGGCTGACAGGATGCCGTAAGAGGTCGTCCAGAGCTTCATAATCACGGGGACAACAGGGCTGAGAGCAAGGCCGAGCGCCACGCCGCCCACGCCGACCAGGCCAATGATCTTCAGCTTGGTCCGTGCCGGCCGGCTGCTCATCAGGAGCTGTCCGATCAGCAGCCCCAGGATGGTAGTGGAGATGGTGGGGATGGCGCTCAGGACCGTCCCCCAGCCCTCGGCGTGCGTTCGGCCGAGCACCATCAGGTCCACCGCTCTCACCAGGTTGGTCCCGTTTTCGTAACTGCCGGCCGGCACCCCGGGCGCCGGGATAAACTGCAAGACAAGGGCATACACAACCAGGATCAGGGCGCCGGCCGCGGCCTGAACCTTGCGCGACGCGCCGGCCAGAAACGATGCCACCAGGTAGGCCAGCGCAATCGGCTGGAGGGCGCTGCTCAGCTCCACTAGAGTTGGCTTATTCGAGGAAACCGAAGTGCGCAGCGAGCCGAGCAGGAACAGGATCGCGGCGCGCTTCAGCGCCTGCAAACGAATCTGGCCATCGGTCTGGGTCCGGCGCCGCTTGGCGTACGACAGCGGAATCGACACCCCGACCATCAGCATGAAGGCCGGCCAGATCACGTCGTAGAATCGCAGCCCTGCCCACGGCGAGTGCTCGAGCTGGCGGGCGACGGCGGCCACCACGGCATTTGAGCCCAGGCGCTGGAGCGCCATGAGCAGCGACTTGCCGCCCACGATCCAGAACATGGTGAACCCGCGGAAGGCATCGAGCGAAGCCAGCCGGGCGGCGGCGGCCGCGGGGTGTGCGGCGACGGAAGCGCTTTCCGAATTCATAAGTCACAACCGGCAACGTGCGCCGGCCGCCAAGACAGGCCCGGACGGGGGCGCATCGTGCGAGCCGGAATGTTACTGTGGCTTGTGGTTTTCGACAAGCCCGAGGCAGGCTGTTTTCCGGCATCCGGCGCGCCGGTTGGCGTTACCACCGGCGGGATGCGTATAATATTCGTTCTTGGGGGACGGAACTGAAAAGGAAAGGTGCTGCACATGACTCAACCTGAAATGCACATCGACCGGAAGCTGGCGAAGGACGACCTGATCCTGATCACCGGGGCCGGCGGCTTTATCGGCGGGGCGCTGGCCCGCTATTTCCACGACTTGGGCTACACGCGCATCCGCGCGGTGGACCGCAAGCCGCTGGCGGAATGGTACCAGCGCGTGCCGGGCGTCGAGTGCCTGTCCACGGACCTGAGCGAGAAAGAAAACGCCGTTCGGGCAGTGGAAGCGACCGTGGAAGTGTACAATTTCGCCGCCGACATGGGCGGCATGGGCTTCATCGAGCGCTTCCGGGTGGAGTGCCTGCGCAGCATCCTGATCAATACCCACCTGGTCGAAGCAGCCTGGCGCGCCGGAACCGAGCGCTATTTCTTTTCCTCGTCGGCCTGCGCCTACAATACCGACCTGCAAAAGGACCCGGGGGCCCGCGCGCTGAAGGAATCCGACGCGTACCCGGCGATGGCCGAGCGCGGCTACGGCTGGGAAAAACTGATCTCGGAGATATTCTGCCAGGAATACTGGGCGGAGCGCGGGCTGGAAACCCACATCGCCCGCTTCCACAACATCTACGGCCCGGACGGCACGTGGTTCGGCGGGCGCGAGAAGGCCCCGGCGGCCATCTGCCGCAAGGTCATCGAGGCCAAGGACACCGGCAACACGGAAATCGAAATCTGGGGGGACGGAACCCAGACGCGCAGTTTCTGCTTCATCGACGACTGCGTGCTGGGCATCGACCTGATCATGCACTGCGACAAGCTGATCGCCACCCCCATCAACCTGGGCACCAGCGAGCTGATTTCGATCGACGACCTGGTGACCATGGTGGAGCAGATTGGCGCGGTGAAACTGGCCCGCAAGTACGACCTGGATGCGCCCAAGGGTGTGGCCGGCCGCAACAGCGACAACACCTTCATCAAGAGCGTGCTGAGCTGGGAGCCGGATACACCGTTGCGCGTCGGCATGGCCAAAACCTACGCCTGGATTGAACAGCAGTACCGCGACCGCAAGGCCGGCAAGCGGGTGGTGCAGGACTGAGGCGCGAACAGGCGGGGACGGCAATGGACATCACCTCCGTCATCGGCAAGATCCCGTACCGCATGGCGCTGGCCGGCGGTTGGATCGACCAGCCCTTCGTCTCCCGGCTGAATCCCGCGCCGCCCGGCTCCATGGTGGTGGTGGCGCTGGAGCCCGTGGCGCGTTTCATGGACCGCTGCGGCATGGCCACCGGCACCCGCAAGGTGGCCATGGAAATCTGGAACGGTGTGCTGCCGAACCGCGATCCGGCCGTATTGACCAGGGAGCTGTACGCCGCGGAGAATAAGGACAAGCTCGAACCTTCCGGCTCCCAGGATATGATCGGGCTGATCTACCCGGGCGTCAGCCGGCTGGACTATGACGCGGAAATCGAAGGCGGCTACTTTCCGGCGCACATCGAATCCAACCGCGACCCGCTGATCGCGCGCTGGCTGGAAGACGTCTTCTACCTGCTGCCCGTCAACCAACGGCCTGAGGGTTACGGCCCGCTGGGGATCAAGAACCTGGACCGCGAGTGGATCCGGCGGCTGGGCCAGACGGGGAAGGATTGTTACGACGCCATCCTGGCGCGGGACATCCGCGCCCTGGGCGCCTCCATGAACGAGTGCATGGAGTGCTGGGAAGCGATCCTGCCGCATACGGTGCGGCACCCGGCCATCTCCATCGACCTGAAGGCCCTGCTGAGTTATTACCAGTGCCGCTGTGCCGGCGCGATGTACTCCGGCTGCGGGGGCGGCTACCTGTTCGTCGTCTCTCAGGAGCCGGTTTCAGGGGCCTTTCGGATCAAAGTGCGGATAAGCTGACGTTCAGGAAGATTGGAGATTCATGATCAGGCAAGGCATTCTGAACCCGCTGATCACCTCGTTGCTGTGCCGCGTGCGGCACACCAACGTGCTGGTCATCGCCGACCGCGGCTTCCCCTATTGGCCGGGAATCGAAACGGTGGACATTTCGCTGGTGGATGGCATCCCGACCGTGCTCCAGGTGCTGGAGGCCATCCGGCCCAACTTCGACATCGTTCAGATTTACATGGCGCGGGAGTTCCGCGAGGAGAACACCCCGGAGGCCCAGGAGCGGTTGGCAAAGGCCACGGCCGGGATACCGCTGGTGTTCGAGCCGTATGCGGAGATGAAGAAGCGCGTGCCGCAGGCCATCGGCCTGATCCGCACCGGCGACACCACGCAGTACGCCAACATGGTGCTGGTTTCCGGCAGGCCGTAGCCAGCTTAATTATTCTGGTCAGAGATGATGTACCAACCAGCCACCTCGGCGGCGGCCCAACCCGGATCGCTGCGGGCCTGCCTCAACTACGAGCCGCGAGAATTGCAGTTCGGAACCAGCGGGCGGCGCGGCGAGGTGGCCGACCTCACGCAGTTGGAGATTTACCTCAACGCGCTGGCCGAGATCGAGTACCTCCAGTCGTTGCCTCGTCCCCAAGGCGGGATCGCGCGGGGCGAGGAGTTCTATTTCGCCTACGATCTGCGCCCCAGCTCCAGCCGTTACGTCGAGGAACAGCAGGGGCGCGGCGAGATCGCGCAGGCCATCGAGCGCGCCATCCGCGACGCCGGCATGCATCCGGTGAACCTGGGCCGCATTCCCACACCGGCGCTGGCCTGCTACGCCCTGTCCCGCGGCCGCGGCAGCATCATGGTCACCGGAAGTCACATTCCCTTCGACCGCAACGGCTATAAAACCAACAGCGCGCGCGGAGAGTTGCGCAAGGAGGACGAGCAGCCCATCAACGAGCGGGTTCGAGAGGTGCGCGAGCGGCTCTACAGCCAGCCCTGCGCCGACTCCCCGTTCAATGAGCGCGGCCTGTTCAAGGAAGGCCATCGCGAGCTTGCGTCCGAGAACGATGAGGGCCGGGCGGCTTACCTGGAGCGCTACGCCGCGTTCTTTGCCGGCGACTCGCTCGGCGGTATGCGGCTGCTGGTCCATCAGCATTCGGCGGTGGGGCGGGACCTGCTGGTGGAGATACTGGAGCGCCTGGGCGCGGAAGTTATTGCCGCCGGCCGCAGCGAGATGTTCGTTCCCATCGACACGGAGAACATCGACCAGGCGCAGCTCGCGGCTATCCAGGCGCTCGCCGACGGCGCGGCCGCGCGGCACGGTGCGCTCGAGGCCGTGGTCTCGACTGACGGAGACAGCGACCGGCCGCTGATTCTCGGCGTGGATCCCGACACACGCAGGGCGCAATTCTTCGGCGGCGACCTGGTAGGCATGATCGTCGCCGAGTACCTGGGCGCCGATGCCGTGGTGGTGCCGGTAAGCTGTAACGACGCCATCGACCGCGGCAGCCTGGCCGCCATCACCGAGCCCCGGACCCGCATTGGGTCGCCTTACGTGATCGCGGGACTGGAGAAGGCCCGGCGCAAAGGCCGGCGCGCGGTCTGCGGCTGGGAGGCCAACGGCGGGTTCCTCACCGGGTCCGACATCACGCGCAACGGCAAAGTTCTGGCCGCGCTGCCCACGCGCGATGCCGTCCTGCCGATTCTCTGTGTGCTGCTGGCCGCGCGGGAGACAGGCTTGAGCCTGGCCGGGCTTTTCGCCCGGCTGCCGCGGCGGTTCAGCCGCGCCGCCCTGCTGACGCGCTTCCCCAGAGCGCTCGGCCTCGGGATGGTGCGGCGTTTCTCGCCGGCCGATGAAAGAATTCGCGAGGCGGTGTTCTCCGCCGCTGGAATCCTGCTGCTCGATGAAGACCGCAACGAGCTTCCGGTTTCCACTGCGCAGGCGCGGGAGATGGAGGCCGTGCGGCAGGCGCTCGAGCGGTTCTTTCCGGCGGAGATGGGGTTTGGAGGAATCACGCGCCTGAACTACATTGACGGGGTGCGGGCGGTGTTCAGCAACGGCGACGTGGCCCACGTGCGTCCCTCCGGCAACGCCGATGAGCTGCGCATCTACGCGGTCGCCGACACCCAGGAACGCGCCGACGCTATCGCCGGCATGGGCGTAGCCGAGCCCGGCGGTATCCTGCGCCGCATGGAAGAAGCGGTGGTGCAGGGGGAGGGCCGGCATGCGTAGCCACGAGTCGGGCGTGTTCCTGCTGGAAGGCGCCGTGCAGCACTACGAGTGGGGCGGCCACGACTTGATCCCCGGCCTGCTGCGCATCGAGAACAAGGAGGCCAGGCCGTTTGCCGAGCTGTGGATCGGCGCGCACCCCATGGCGCCGGCCACGGCGCGGGTCGGCGGCGTCGCCGTGAAGCTGGACAGGCTGTTGGAAGAAGCCCCGGAAGCCGTGCTGGGCCCCGCCGCGGCCCGCCGCTTCGTCGGGCGGCTGCCCTATCTGCTGAAAATCCTCGATGCCCACCAGATGCTCTCCATCCAGGCCCACCCGGACAAGCGGCAGGCCGCGGAGGGCTTTGCCCGGGAGAATGCCGCCGGCATCCCCCTGGACGCGCCCCAGCGCAACTACCGGGACCACAATCACAAGCCCGAACTGCAGGTCGCGCTCACCGAGGTTTGGATGCTGCACGGCTTCCGCGGCCTCGAGCAGATCAGCGAGACGCTCGGCGCCGTGCCCGAGCTGATGCCGGTGATGCCGGAGTTCGGTGAACGCCTGGAAGAGGCCGGGGAGCATCCGGAGGCCCGCCGCCGGCTTCTCCGCGAGTTGTATGCGGCGGTGATGGCCATGCCGCAGCGGCGCGTGGACGCCATTCTCGACCCGCTCATCGCCCGGCTCGCTAGGGAAGAGCCTTCGGACAGGAACGCTACCGATTTCTGGGCGCTGCGGGCGGCCGAACATTTTCCGCTGCCCGGCGGGCATCGCGACCGCGGTATCTTCTCCATCTATCTGCTCAACCTCCTGCGTCTCGCGCCCGGACAGGGCACATTCCAGCCGGCAGGCGTGCTGCACGCCTACCTGGAAGGCGCCAATGTGGAGTTGATGGCCAGCTCCGACAATGTGCTGCGCGGCGGCCTGACGCCCAAGCACGTCGATATGGACGAGTTGATGCGCACGCTGTCTTTCGAAAGCGGCGCGCCCGCCTTGATCGAAGGCCAGCCGCTCTCACCAACCGAGACCGTGTACCGCGCCCCCGTCGAAGAGTTCGAGCTGAGCCGGATCGAGGTCGGCGCGGGCAAGGCCCACAGCGGGCGCGCGGCGCACGGCCCGGAAGCCCTCATCGTTCTGGAGGGCTGCGCGACCCTGACTTCCCAAGGCCGGACGATGGTGCTGGACCGCGGCGCGAGCGTCCTGGTTTGTTGTGGGGTTGATTATGCTATCGAGGCGGCTCGCGGCCACGCGCTGCTGTTCAAAGCTGCCATACCGGACCCGGGAGCGCGGCCGTCCCGGCCGCCCCGCGCCGCCTGAAGAAGCCGGCTGCAAGCTGCCCTCCGCGAATCATGGGAGCAACGGGGCGAGCGCATCGCTGATTCGCTGACGGCGGCATTGCTTGATCACCCTGGACGGGTTGCGCCGCCTAATGGCTTAATGATGAGCCGCACCTGCTGCCGGCCTCTTCGCGTTGATCGGTGCAAAGCTGATCAGCAAACGCGATCCGGTCGCTTCCGCCAGACGCTCCAGCGTCCGCATCGACGGGCGCCCTCGCCCGCTTTCCAGACGGGCGACAACAGGCTGCGTCGTCCCCATCTTCCGGGCCAGCTCCTCTTGCGTAAGACCGGCGCGGTTCCGCACATCCATGAC
>JAPKYU010000712.1 GCA_026394175.1 Acidobacteriota bacterium
GGCACCAATTTCGGATTTCGGATTGCGGATTGCGGAGTTCGAACGAAGGCTGACGGCTGAGGGCTGACGGCAAGGAATGAGGCTCGCTGCTCAGGGGATTGGCAGCGGGCCTTTTTTTTCGCTCGTATCCCAAAAGTGACGTCCGAACTTTATTTCCTTTGTTGGGAATGACTTGCGGCGCGAGAGGGCCGAAAAACTTGACACGCTATGCTAGAATGAAATTATGTGACAGTGTTGATAATTTCAGGATTTGTCGGCCCCCGCCATTACATATCCATTAAAATAATGGCTACGGTCAGGCAAGTATAACAAAATAAAGGAAGTAGAAATGGATACAACCGTCCTATAAACCATTTAAACGGCCAGTTAAACGCCAAAAACTGGCGGCCAGCGCCCTGATGGCGGGGCCGGCGGGCGGAGCGGCGGCAGAAAGGTTCCATCACCCTAAACAAATGCAACTGGTCTTTGTGCAGCTTTGCGGCCTGGTATCCTGGTTGTCTTATTGGACGGTGAATTTTGCTTCGTGGCGCGCTTCCTCTTTGCCCAGCAGGTCGCGGACTTCCAGCCGGATGACATACTCGCCCGGTTTGACCTTGGGATCGAGATCCAGGTTGAAGGAGGCCGGCAGGAAGCGAGGGGGGTAGAACATCTTGTACTTTTCGACCGCCGCGTTGGGCCGCGAGAACAGCACCTTGCCTTCGGTGTCAAGCACGCTCAGATCTTCTTCGATCGACAGTTCCTTTTGCGGCGAGATTTTGAAGCCCACGACGCGGAAGCGGGCCCACAACGTCGTGCCCGGCGTGAAAACCGGCTGCGGCTTGGGCTTGCCGTTCTCGGCGTCTGAGAATTCGAAATCCCGAATCGCCAGGGTGGAGCTGGGCTGGATGGAAGCGCCCTGCACCCGGAAGCTCATTGCCTGCCGGGCCTCTTTCTTATCGATCTCGTCGCGCACCCGGATGATCACCTGGTACTCGCCGCTGGGCGCAAAGGAGGGAATCACCAGCGACCAGTCGATCTTGGGCCGCCACTTTTCATCCTGAGGCGCGAGCGTCGTGTCGATGCTCTTGGTGAAGGTCTCGGTGATGGGGACCTGCTGCGGATCCAGGCAATCGAGCCAGTAGGTGAGGTGGATGCGGCGCTGGTCGTCGGCCCGGAAGCCCGCAATGCGGAACGTCAGGTAGATGCTCTCGCCGGTGGGAAGCACCTGCTGGCGGACCACTCGCCGGTCGTAGTCCTCGAAGTAGACATCGACGATGGCCAGCTCGGCCGCCCGCAGTTGGGGCAGACAGGCCAGCATGCCCAGCAATACCAGAGCGCCGTGCCGCATGACGAAGCAATTCTAGCAAAAAGCGCAGGGACCGGCATTGGCCGATCCGTTTTTCGGCCCTCGACGCTGCCCAACTGTTCCAGGATTTCACAGGCGGCGGCCAACGGTTCCGTGAAAACCGCCTCTTCGTCAGGGACCGAGTCGGGAACCGGCAGCAGGTTGGGTTTTCGTCCCCAGTCGAACTGACCCACTACCCAAACATCATGCTTGACACTCCATAGCGCCTTGTTGCACAATCGGTAAAAGGCGAACGAAAAGCGAAAACAATATGGGACCCGCCTCTCTCAAAACGGAACTGCAGTCGGCGCTCAGCGCCCGTTTCGGCTCTTATCTGAACTTCCAGGAGAAACCCGCCCCCGAGCTGCTTTTCACCGGCATTCCCGAAGTTGACGCGATAGCCGGGGGATTGCCGCGGGGCTGCCTCACGGAAATCGTTGGCCCCCCGTCCTCGGGGCGCACCAGCCTGCTCGATTCGATCCTGGCTGCGGCTACCTCGGCGGGTGAAATCTGCGCGCTGGTGGACGCCGGCGACAGCTTCGATCCGGAAACTGCGGCGGCAGCCGGCGTCAACCTGGACCAACTGCTTTGGGTGCGGTGCGGCGCCAGGCCGGCCGACGCTTTGAAAGCAACCGACCTGCTGCTCCAGGGAGGCGGATTCGGCATGGTGGTGCTCGACCTGGGCGATATACCGCCCCGCCAGGTCCGCCGCATCCCGCTCACCTCCTGGTTCCGGTTCCGGCGGGGCGTGGAACACAAGCCGACCTGCCTGGTGGCCATGGAACAGGAACCGTGCGCGAAATCGTGCGCTTCGCTGGTGCTGGAAATGCGCCGGCAGCGAGAGTGCTGGTCGGGGGCGGCCGGCTGCTCACAGTTGCTGGACGGCGCCGTCGTGCAGGCGGCGCGCCGCAAGCCGGCCGGAAGAGATCTCACCACCAAGGCACAGAGACACCAAGAAAGCTTTTTGGTGTCTTCGTGTCTTGGTGGTTCAACAAGAACCGCCTGATGTATGCATGTATCCATTGCCGGGATAATTTGGGCGCGCATGAAGCGCTGCTCAGGCTGGCGTTCACATTTTCGCCGCGCGTCGAGGACACGGCGCCGGATGCGGTGGCGCTCGATATTGATGGCCTGGAGCGCATCTTCGGCTCACCCCTGGCGCTTGCCGAGCGCATCGTGCGGCTGGCGTCGGACGCGGGCCTGCGCGTCGAGGTCGGCGTCGCTTCCAATCCCGATGCGGCTGTCTGCGCGGCGCGCGGCCTGGGCGGCATCGCGGTGATACCGGCCGGGCAAGAGGCGCGCTTATTGGCCGCCCTCCCGGTCTCTTTGCTCTTCGCTTCGTCAGCCGACAGCCGTCGGTCGCCAGCCGAAATCGAAGAGACGCTGCGGCTGTGGGGCATCCGCACGCTCGGCGAGCTGGCGGCGCTGCCGGAGGCCGCATTATCGGCGCGAATCGGGCAGGAAGGGCCGCGACTGCAAAAGCTGGCGCGCGGCGCCGGCTGCCGGCCATTGCTGGTTTTCTCTCCCGTGCCCGGCTTTGAACACTCGCTCCAACTGGAATACCCGGTCGCGCTGCTGGAGCCGCTGTTCTTTGTTTTGTCGCGCCTGCTTCATGAGTTGTGGGCCGGGCTGGAGGCCCGCGCGCTGGCCACCGATGAGCTGCGCCTGCGGTTGCACCTGGAAGACCGGAGCGCCGACGAGCGCAACTTCCGCCTGCCCTTTCCACTGCGTGACCACCGGGCCGGCTTGAAGCTGATGCAACTGGAATTGGAGCAGCGCCCGCCCCAAGCCGCGGTCACCGCCCTGTGGCTGGCGGCCAACCCCGTCGAGCCGCGGGTGCTGCAGGACGGGCTTTTCATCCCCCTGGCGCCGGCGCCGGACAAGCTGGAAGTGTTGCTGGCGCGCCTCGCCAACCTGGTTGGTCAGGAGAACGTGGGCGCCGCCGAATTGCTCGACACCCACCGGCCCGGCGCCTTAGGCATGAAAAGATTCACGATCAGGCCGCCGGGAAGCAATCCGCAGATTCCGCAGATATCGCAGATTCGGAATCCGCGTCCATTTGCGAAATCCGCGGATTCAACTCTGCTGGCCTTCCGCGTGTTTCGTCCGCCGTTGCCTGCGCAGGTGCAGGCGCGGCAGGGCCGGCCCCAACGCATCACAGCGCGCGGCGTAAAGGGCAACGTGGTATCGCTTGCCGGGGCGTGGCGCACCTCGGGCGATTGGTGGAAGAGCGACGGCTGGGACCGCGACGAATGGGACGTCGCTCTCAGCGATGGCGCGCTCTACCGGATTTATTGCGACCGCGCGGCCCGCGCCTGGTTCATCGAAGGCCTTTACGATTAGGTGGGAAGCCGTTCTTCGTGAACTTTGTAAGCTTTGTGTCTTTGTGGTTCAACTCCCATGTACGTGGAACTACACGCACGGTCGGCGTTCAGCTTCCTGCGGGGCGCTTCGCTGCCGGAAGAGCTGGCCGCCTGCTGCGCCGGTTTGGACAGCCCGGCGATGGCGCTGCTGGACCGCGACGGCGTTTACGGTGCGCCCCGCTTTCACCTGGCGGCGAAAAAGGCCGGCATCACCGCGCACCTCGGCGCCGAAATAACAATCGATTGCGGATTGAATCAAGCGCGGTTTGAAATCCGCAATCCGCATTCCGCAAT
>JAPKYU010000564.1 GCA_026394175.1 Acidobacteriota bacterium
GGCTCGGTGGATGGCCGCCCACCACGTCGTAGCCGCGTTGCTTCAGATGTTCAGCCAGACGTTTCTCCAAAGCACCCACGCGATCTCGCATCACGTTGTGCGAGGGAATGTCAGCCTGCTCGGGGAATAGGGGCCCTATTGCGATCATCTTGAATGAACAGGAGGACGGCTCGACACCAGCCTGCTTCATTTGCCTTGCCAGGGAGTTGGCCTTTGCGTTTTCACGGCAATCGAGGTGTTGGCCGATCCGGTGAAACGGTGACGCGGCGTTACAGGAAGAGCTGTCACCCGTCCGTCCAACGTACAGGTATCGCTTGGCTCCCGCTCGAACGTCGCAGACGTACAGCCAGAAGCCACGTCGCAGTAAGGCGCCGTCGAAGGACACTGAGTAGCAGCTAAGCGGTTTCACAACTATCGGGCGTCAGCTTATGGAATCGCCAGCGGCGACTGGCAAGCTGCACAATTGCGACTAATCATGCTCATCTTCAGGGTTTTTGGGTCTCCAGACCCCGTGCCGTTCTCCATCGTGGCCAGTCGCCAGGTCGCTATCACCAGTTCGTCCGGCTCTGTATGTCGGCGGGAGTTGCGTCGCTTCTTCCCGGACGGCCTGTATGGCATACGATTTTTCGTCGGACGCCAGCTCGGCCTCGCTAATTTCATGGCCGTCCCTAAGCACAGTGAGCTTGATTTGTCCGAGTCCCTCGCGGAGTGTCAACAAATCGGCTCGGACCGCTCGAGGGTTGTCATAAACCAACTCCAGGTCCGAAGGAACGGGTGCTCCAACTGGCGCAACTATCTCGTAGATCACGGGAATATCACCGAGAGACGCGATTGTACACCCGCAGCGGCGGGAACGGAAAGCGGGCCGCGAAAGCGACAAGGGGCCACACCGAATTGGCAGGCTTTGCCGCTGGCCTAACTTGCAGCAAACACGCGCCAGCAGCGGCGGTGCAGCCGGAAGGGACCGCCAGACGGCTTTGAGACACCGGTGCCCGCAAGTTGCGCCCGTACAGCGCTTTAGCGCCCTCCTCCAAGAAGAAGCCAATTTTCAAAAAGTGCCGTCCGAACTTTATTCCCTTTGGCTGTAATGACTTGCGGTGCGAGAGGGCCGAAAAACTTGACACGGTATGTCATAATGGAATTATTCGATACTGTATATGATTTCATGCTTGGTTCGGCCCCCGCCATTACTTATCCATTAAACAAATGGCTCCGGGCCGGCAAGTCGAACAAAAGAAATGAGGAGAAAATGGACACAAGCATCGACAAACCAGTAAAACGGCCAGTTCCGAAGCCGATAACTGGCCAGTTCCCCAAGCGCGGGGCCAACGGGCAGTTCCTTCCCGATTCATGAAAATTAACCACGGATGAACACGGATGGGCGCGGATGCCGCTGCCCTTCGCCCCTCTTAAGGATGGACCAAACAACCGATCCGCAGATTTCGCAGATTACGCAGATTAAGATCCAATTCCGGAATCTGCGAAATCTGCGTAATCTGCGGATGGGTTCCATCCCGCCCTGCGGGATCCGTGGTGAATTATCCAGTCTGCCGGCTGTTCCCGCGATAAAGTAGGCCGACTGACCCTTGGAGGATGCATGCGAATACTGGGAATCTGCCTGCTTTCAACGCAGTTAGTGGCTGTTGCGGCGCCAGTCGGCAACAAGTGGGAGGCGGTGCGCGGACGCCTGACCCCGGATAACGCGGTGACCCGCCAGAACCGCGGTTCGCTGCGCCTGGAGCCGGCCGGCGACTCCGATGCCTGCGTTCGCTCCGAGCCGCTGCGCCTCACGGCGGGGCGGCAGTACGAGCTGAGCGGCTGGGTGCGCACCGAGAAGCTGGAGGTGCGCGACCTGGATCGCTCGCCCATCGCCACCGGCGCGGCCCTGGCCATGGAGTCCATGCCCTTCGACGTGCACTCGGAAGCGCTGGCGGGCACGCGCGACTGGACGCGCCTGGCGCTGCGCTTCACCTCCACCCGCTCCCAAGACCGCATCCTGCTGATCGCCGGCGCCGGCGGCGCCTTTCGGGGCAAGGCCTGGTTCGAGGGCGTGAGCCTGGAGGAAGCGCCGGGGGCCGCGGCTTGGCCCTCGCGCGCCGCGGTCAAAACCTTCGGGCCCGCTTACCGCTACCCCATCGCCGGCTGGATTTACCTGCACATCGAAGGGGAGCCGTACGAGCGCGGCTACCAGCACGGCTGGCTGATGGCGCGCGAAATCGAGCGCTACCTGGACCGCTGCGCCTCGCAACTGGACTCGCAATCGCGGCGGCGGGCCTGGGAGCAGGGGCGCACCTCGGCCAACGCCATGTTCCTCCGCGGCTTCGACCAGGAGATCCTCCAGGAGATGAAGGGCATTGCCGACGGCGCAGCGGCGGCGGGCGCCAGGCACGACGAGCGGCCCGTGGACCTGACGGACATCCTGGTGGCCAACACCATGGACGATTTGGGCACGCTGCGCAGCGCGGCGCC
>JAPKYU010000559.1 GCA_026394175.1 Acidobacteriota bacterium
GCGCGTGCGGGCCGCCATCAGCGACCTGCCCGGATTGCGCCAGCGCCGCCTGCCCGACCCCGACGGCGACATCGGCTCCGGCATCTTCATGGCCCTGAAGGACGCCAAGCAGCGCGACCAGTTCATCGCCGCCATGAACAAAGAGAACGTGAGTACCGGCAAGCTGAGCGGCTCGGTGATCCTGCCCACCGCCGAGCACATCGAGAAGAAGATCACGCTGCACCCGAACTGGCCGTCGTTCAACACGCCGCGCGGCAAGTCGATCCCTTACGGCCGCGCCGCCTGCCCGCAGACGCTGGACGTCTTCGACCGCTTCGCCGCCGTCCACCTGCATCCCCGGTACAGCGAGAAGGACGTGGACGACGTGATCGCCGCCATCACCAAGGTGCACATGGCGCTGTTCGCGCCCCGCGGCTGACCGCCCAAGAGCGGCTGTAGGCTGTGGACTGTAGGCTGTAGGAAAGGACGGGCCTGCAGCCCACAGCCTGCAGCCCACACCCTGCAGCCCGCGGCCCACAGCCTACAGCCCTTCCTGGTGTCTTTGTGCCTCGGCGTTGAGATGTTATGATGCGAGCCGCACGGAGATTGGCATGACATCCTGCTTGCGGCTCGCATTTGTTTTTCTTCTCCTGGTTTCCCCGGCCTGGAGCCAAAGCATTATTACCACGGTGGCGGGAACGGACTTCATGTTCCCGCGCACGGTGCGCGCGGCGGACGCGCCGCTGGACGGCCCCACCTGCGTCGGCGCCGATGCCCAAGGCAACGTGTACGTGTGCGACGGTAAGAACCACATCGTGGCACGCATTTCGCGCGCCGGCGTTCTGACGATAGCAGCCGGCAACGGCATCCGCGCGGGCGGGTACTCCGGCGACGGCGGGCCGGCCGTGAGCGCTTCGCTGAATTACCCGCAGGGCGTGGCCATCGATTTCGCCGGCAACCTGTACATTGCCGATACCAACAACCAGCGGGTGCGCAAGGTAACGCCGGACGGTTTTATCAGCACTTACGCCGGTACCGGGCAACGCGGCTTCTCCGGCGACGCAGGCCCGGCCACGCGCGCCCAGCTTTCCAGTCCCGCCCGGCTGGCCGTGGATTCCTCCGGCGCCCTGTACATCGCCGACATGGAGAACATGCGCGTCCGCAAAGTGACGCCGGACGGAACCATCTCCACCTTTGCCGGCAACGGACAGGCCAGCACGTCGGGCGACGGCGGGCCGGCGGTGAACGCTTCGATTTATCGTCCCGCCGGCATCGGGCTCGACGCCGCGGGCAACGCCTATATCTCGGAAAACACCGGCGGACGAATCCGCAAGGTGACGCCGCAGGGCGTCATCACCACGCTGGCCAGCCTGCCCTACCCCGGCGGAGTAGACGTCGATGCGTCGGGCAACGTCTATGTGGCACTGGACACCCGGAACCAGGTGTCCAGGATCGACCCGGGCGGCGCGGTTACGGTGGCCGCCGGCGGTGGGACCGTGTTCGGCGACGACGGCCCCGCCACCATGGCCACACTCGGCAAACCGAACGATGTGGCCATCGACCTGGCGGGCAACTTCTACATCACCGATCCCGACAACCATCGTCTGCGCCGCGTCAGCGCGCTGGGCATCATTTCCACTTTCGCGGGCAGCGGCGAAAGCACGCTCTCCGGCAATGGCGGCCCGGCCCTTGCGGCCACCTTCAACCACCCGTCGGCCATGGCCCGCGACGCGGCCGGCAACATTTACGTAGCCGACTACAACAACGACCGGGTCAGGAAGATCGACACCCTGGGGATGGTCACGACCTACGCGGGTGGAGGGATGGTGGTGGGCGACGGCGGCCCGGCCACCAAGGCCAACGTCGGCCGGCCCGCCGGCCTGGCGCTGGATGCGGCAGGCAACCTGTACGTCAGCGACCAGGGCAATTGCCGCGTCCGCAAGGTCACGCCGCTGGGCATCATCACCACCTTTGCCGGCGCGGGCTGCTGGTTCTCCGGCGGCGACGGCGGGCCGGCCGCCGCCGCCAACCTGAATGATCCGGCCGGGCTGGCCTTCGACCGTTCCGGCACTCTGCGGATCGCTGAGAGCGGCTTTTTCGGCGGCGGCGTTCGCCAGGTGGCCACCAACGGAACTATTTCCACCATCGTTTCATTTGGGAGTTTCGGTTACCCGGCCGATGTCAAGGTGGATTCCAGCAACACGGTTTACATTGCGGTCACCGGCACGCACACCGTTCAGAAGCTTGGCGCGGACGGGAAACCGGTC
>JAPKYU010000185.1 GCA_026394175.1 Acidobacteriota bacterium
GGGGCGCTGGGCGCCCGGTCCCGGCGCAGGATTCCTCGAGCGGCTCAGCTGGGGACTGGGGGGGTTGCCGATCGTTGCCGAGGACCTGGGCAAGATCACGCCGCAGGTGATCGCCCTTCGTGACCGCTTCATGCTTCCCGGTATGCGGATCCTCCAGTTCGCCTTTACCGGCGAGCCCGCGCACGACTTTCTACCGCACAACTACCCCCGGCGGTGCGTCGTGTACACCGGGACCCACGATAACGACACGACGCTGGGCTGGTACCAGACCGCCCCCGAGGCCGAGCGCGACTTCTGTCGCCGCTACCTGGCAGTGAGTGGGAGTGACATCTCCTGGGATCTCATCCGCGCCGCCTGGGCTTCTGTCGCAGACTGGGCCATCGTCCCCCTTCAGGACCTGCTCGGGCTGGGGGGAGAGTCTCGCATGAACTACCCAAGCCGTCCGGAAGGCCACTGGTCCTGGCGGGTCCTACCCGGTCAACTGACGGCGGAACTGGCCGGGCGGCTCGAGGAACTCAGTTACCTGTACGGCCGTACCAGAAGAGAAACCGCAGAGGACCCAGGCACCCAGGCAGCCAGGCACCTGGGCACCTAGTGTAGTGCGTCTGACGCTTCTTTGCATTTGGCGATTTTGGCCAAGATACGTTCAACGGGTGCGCTCCAGACGAACACCTGAGGGTTCTGATTGTGATTGTCCAGGTACTGTTGGATGGCCGTGATCAAGGCGCGGACGTTGCGAAACGTACCGCGGCGGATGCGCTTGTCGGTGATCTCGCGGAACCAGCGTTCGACCAAGTTCAACCACGAACTGGAGGTGGGGGTGAAGTGCAGATGGAATCGAGGGTGGCGTTGAATCCAGGCCAGAACCCGAGGGTGTTTGTGAGTCCCGTAGTTGTCCACGATCAGGTGAAGGGCCAATTCCTGCGACGTCTCGGCGTCGATGCGTTTGAGGAAACGAATGAATTCCTGATGCCGATGGCGCGGCATGCAATCCCCGATGACCCGCCCATCCAGCATGCTCAGTGCGGCGAACAACGTCGTCGTGCCGTTTCGCTTGTAGTCGTGCGTTTGTCTGGCCGGTATGCCCGGCCTCAACGGCAACAGCGGTTGGGTTCGGTCCAGCGCCTGAATCTGGCTCTTCCCCTGGCCTGCAGGTCCCGGGGCGGGCTCGTCCACGCACAGCACCAGCGCCTTGTCCGGGGGATTCAGGTAGAGCCCGACGACGTCCCGCAGCTTCTCGACAAAGCGCTGGTCGCGGCTGAGCTTGAAGGTCTGGATGAGATGGGGCTTGAGGTTGTGTTGCCTCCAGATCCGGCGAACGCTGGCCTCGGACAGTCCCTGCGCCCTGGCCATGCTGCGGGTGCTCCAGTGGGTGGCATTCGCAGGCGAGCTGTGCAAGGTCGCCTCCACGACCGCCTTGATCTTCTCCGGCGACAGGCGCGGCGTGCGCCCCGGGCGAGGCGCGTCCTGCTCCAGACCCGCAATGCGCAGGGCAAGAAACCGCTGCCGCCAAAGCTGAACGGTGGGACGCGACACCCTCAAAGCCTTGGCGATATCTTGGTTGTCCATGCCGTCGGCCGCCAGCGTGACGATCTGCGCCCGAATCACCTGCCGGTGGGCCAGACTGCGACCGCGCCTCCAGGTGTCTAGGGTCGCGCGCTCGGACGCACTCAGAACGATGGGTGGGGCGCTTCTGCTCATAGACAGGCAGGATACACCCCGCCTTGCTATATGTCAAGGTATTGGTGACGCAGTACACTAGCGCAGCCTGGTGCTCAGGTCGAACGGGGACGGATCCCCTTCGTACGAACACACCTCGATGTAGTACACGCCGGCCTCAGGCGCCGGGATGGTCACCGCCTCGTCCCGCGTCCCGTACTGATTCGACTTCCAGTCGTAGGACACTCCCGGCGTCGGATCGATGCCGGCCAGAGAGGTCATGTCGCCGAAACCGACGAACAGATCAAGATCGGCGACGAAGTCGGCGATGGCGATCTCGAGGGACTCGCCGGTCTCTGGCACCCACAGGCAGTAGTACCGGCAATTCGCCGGATAGGGACTCGAGGCTGCCTGCATCTCCTGGTGACTGAGCGTGTTAAGCTCGATGCGGGTTGAACGTTGGTCGCACTCGCCTTCTCCGGGCGCCAGTGTCCCGGGGACCGCGGTCGGAACCGCGGTCGCCTGAGGCCTGACACATGCGGCTTGGGTTGCCAA
>JAPKYU010000084.1 GCA_026394175.1 Acidobacteriota bacterium
AGCAGGTAGCGGAAGGCCAGCTCGGGATCGGGAGGCAGCAGCAGGCAATCGGCGCCCGCTTCGAAGGCGCGCACGGCGGCCTCGCCCGGCCAGTACAGGCGCGTGACGCCGCCCATCTCCAGCGCGTCGGTTGCGATCAGACCTTTGAATCCCAACTGCTCGCGCAGCAGGCCGCTCAGGACGTTCTTCGACAGGGTGGCCGGCAAGGTGCTGTCCGGCTCGATGGCGGGCACCGCCAGGTGCGCGGTCATGATGCTGGAAACGCCGGCCTCGATGGCAGCGCGGAACGGCGGCAACTCGATGCGCTCCAGGCGGGCGCGGTCGCCGGTGACCACGCCCAGGGCAATGTGGGAATCGGTGGCCGTGTCGCCGTGGCCCGGGAAATGTTTGGCGGTGGACAGCACGCCGGCCGCCTCGGCCGCGCGCACGTAAGCGGCCACGAACTTCGCCACTTGCTCGGGGTCCTCGCCATAAGAGCGCGTGTTGATGATGGGGTTGTCGGGGTTGTTGTTGACGTCGGCCACCGGCGCATAGATCCATTGCACGCCCATGGCCCGGGCCTCGCGCGCCGTCAGCTCGGCGGCCAACGCGGCATAGGCCGGGTCGCCGGTGGCGCCGATGGCCATGTTGTCGGGCACCGCCGAGCTGAGCGCCACCCGCATGGCCGGGCCGCGCTCGAAATCGGCCGCCATCAGCAGGGGCAGCTTCGAGGCCCGCTGCAAGGCGTTGGCAAACGCGTCCGTGTCGTGCGGCGTGCCGGCGAAGATCACGTAGCCGCCCAGGTGCAGTTTTCGGATGCGCTCTTTCAGCTTGAGGAAGGCCGGAACCTGCTCGTTCAGGAAACGGCCGTCGGCCCGGTCCCAGATCACCTGCCCGACCTTTTCCTCCAGCGTCATCTTGCGCAGCGTGGTCCGCACCCACCGCTCCGCCGAGGCCGGGAGCCTGGCGGAAGGCGCGGCGGATGCCGGGACGGCAGCCGGCCGCTTGCCTTGACGCTTCTGCGGCGCTGCGGCCCCGTAACCAACGGCGCACACGGAAAGAACAAAAATCACGATGAAAAGCGCGGCGATGTTATGGCGCATGCGGCTATTGACAACGATTTCCAGCGGTAGATATAACACGTCTCGGTTCGCGGGTAAACGTGCAAGCTGGACCGGAGAATGGGACGCCCGCCGCGGCGGGAACGCAGAGAAACGCAGATTCAACGCAAAGTGCGTTTTTCGCGGTTCGATCTGCGTTCTTCTGCGTTAATCTGCGTCCCATCCACAAATCGGTTTACGAATATGACGACTTTGCTTCTTGCTCTCTTCCTGGCGGCGACGCCGCTCGAATCGCAATTGGAAACCATCGCCGCGTCCTTTAAGGGCCAGGTGGCCATGCTGGCCAAAAACCTGAAGACCGGCGAAACGGCCGGGATAAACCCCGAGCTTCGCGTGCGCACCGCCAGCGTCATCAAGCTGCCCATCCTGGTCGAGGCCTTCCAGCAGGTAAAGGACGGGAAGCTGCGCCTGGACCAGCGCGTCTCGGTGCAGGGCGAAAACCGCGTGGGCGGCTCGGGCATCCTCCGCGACCTCAGCGCCGGGCTGGAAATCACGCTGGAGGACGCGCTGACGCTGATGATCGTGCTGAGCGACAACAGCGCCACCAATGCCGTGCTCGACCTGGTGGGCCTGGAGCGGGTGAACGCGCGCATGGCGGCGCTGGGCCTGCCGCAAACCAAGGTTTTCAAGAAGGTCTTCATTAACGCGCCGAACCCCACCGAGGAAAACAAACGCTTCGGCCTGGGATCCACCACCCCGGCGGAAATGGTCAAGCTGCTGGAAATGATCGAGCGGCGGCAGGTGGTGGACGGCCCGGCCTGCGACAAGATGCTCGCCATCCTCAAGAGGCAGCGGGACCGCGACCAGATCCCGCGCTACCTGGCCGGGCAAAAGGTTGAATTCGCGCTCAAGAGCGGGGCGCTGGACGCGCTGCGCAACGACTTGGGGCTGATCTACGCGCCGGCGGGCACCATCGCCCTGGCCGTGTTCTGCGACAACTCGCCGGACCGCCGCTGGACGGCGGACAACGAAGCCACGCTGACCGTCGCCCGGCTGGCCAAAGCGGTGTATGACGCGTGGGCGCCGGGGCCCGGCCGGCAAGATGCCGGCGCTCCATACGACACGGTGATTGCGCGCGCCCGTGTCATCGACGGCGCCGGCAACCCGTGGTTTCCGGCCGACCTGGCCATCAAAGACGGCCGGATCGCCCGCATCGCGCGCTATGGCTCGCTCGATGCCGCCTCAGCGCGCCGCTTCATCGACGCGCGCGGCCAGGTGGCGGCGCCCGGCTTCATCGACGTGCATACACATGCCGAAGATGTCGAGAGCATTCCCACTGCCGACAACTACATTCTCGATGGCGTCACTTCGCTCGTGGTTGGCAACTGCGGCGGGTCGCGCCAGGACCTGCGGGCGTGGTTCGAGAAGCTGGAAAAACAGGGCATGTCGCCCAACCTCGCTTCGCTCGTCGGCCACAACACCGTCCGGAGCAAAGCCATGGGTTCGGCCAACCGCCCGTCCACGCCCGAGGAAGTCGAAACCATGCGGCAGCTTGTGGAGCGCGGCATGCGCGACGGCGCAATCGGCTTCTCGACCGGCTTGATCTACACCCCGGGCACATACGCGGACACGAAGGAAATTGTGGAGCTGGCCAAGGTGGCATCCCGGCAGGGCGGCGTGTATGCCAGCCACATCCGCGACGAAGGCAATGACAACAAAGGAGGCTTGTTCCCTGCTCTCCGCGAGGCCATCCAGGTCGGCGAAGAAGCGCAAATCAGGGTCGAAATCTCGCACTTCAAGACGGCAGGCAAGCCCAACTGGGGACTGAGTGGGAAGACGCTGCAACTGGTGGAGGAGGCGCGGCGGCGCGGCATCGAGGTGACCGTGGACCAGTATCCTTACCGCGCCTCCAGCACCGGCCTGTCCGCCATCTTTCCGTCCTGGGCGCTGGCCGACGGCTCGGCCAAGGTCCGGGCGCGCCTCACCGACCCCGCCACGCGCAAGAAAATCGCCGCCGAGATGGAGCGGACCATCCGCAAGCAAAACGGCCGCAAGCACCTGGATTACGCGGTGGTGGCCGGCGCCCGCTTCGACACTGCGCTGGAAGGCAAGAACATCACCGAGATCACCCGCCTGCGAAAAATAAAGGCCAACCTGAAGAACGAAATCGAAACGGCGCTCGACCTCTATCTGGAATCGATGAAAGCGGGCGAGGGGCGTCTGCAGATGATCTACTTCGAGATGGCCGACGGGGACGTGGAGCGGATCATGCGCGCGCCGTTCACCATGGTGGGATCGGACGGCGGCGTACGGCAGCTCAATGTCGGCCTGCCGCACCCGCGCAGCTACGGCACCAACGCGCGGGTGCTGGCCGAGTACGTGCGCAACAAGCGAGTGATCGGCCTGGAGGATGCCATCCGAAAAATGACTTCCCTGCCCGCGCAGACCTTCCGCCTGCGCGACCGCGGCCTGCTACGCGAAGGCTACTGGGCGGACATTGTTATCTTCGATCCGGACAAGGTGTCCGACAAGGCGACCTTCCAAAAGCCCCACCAGTATTCCGAAGGCTTCGGCTATGTGCTGGTGAACGGCGAGCCGGTGGTGGCCGAAGGCAGGCACACCCAGGCGCGCCCGGGACGCATCCTGTACGGCCCGGGCCGGGTGCAGTAAACAGAAGGCAGTAGGCAGTAGGCAGTGACCGACCCCCACCAGTGGTGAGGTCGCTGGCGCACGCGGCGAAATCCCAAGCGCTCGAGCGCCCCGATCGCCGCCTCGCCGGATACGCCGCGCACCTCAGGCACAGTGCGCCTCGAACGTCGTGACCCAGGGCCGGCTGACGTCCCCCAGCGGGAATTCCTCGAGGTAGAGCTCGGTCGCCTCCTGCAGGTTCGCCACGGCCTCCTCAATGGTTTGCCCCTGGCTGACCGTGCCGACCTCCGGGCATTCGGCGACATACAAATCGTTCTCTTTGTGCAGAACCGCGGTGAAAACGCGAAGCGCCGTGTTCGGACCTCTGCCGCCTGCCCCAGTAATAAAGCCTCTCATGGTCACGTTAATATTAAGGCCACGCGAAAGCAAGCACTGCGGGCTTTCTTGGGCACCTCTCCGTTGCAGGCCCATCCACTTCACGGTAACTCCGCGAAGGCGCGCACCGGGAAGGCCGCGCCGCCAACGACGCGCAGGGGCGCCGCGTAAAAGCGGAAGCCGGAGCGCGGCAGCGCTCCCAGGTTGGTCATGCTTTCGACAATGAGGATGCCGGCGGCCAGCAGGCGCGAGTGGGCCGGCCGCGACAGGTCCTCGGTGTTGTCCACGTTCCAGAAATCGACTCCCACCAGCGCCGGCTTCCCCGCCAACAACAGCTCGAGCGACTCCGAGGAAAGATAGGGGCCGGGCTCCCAGTAGCGCTCCGTCCCCCAGCGCTGGTCCCAGCCGGTGCGCACCAGCACCGCCTTGCCCGACAATTCCGCGGGAGCGGCATCGAAGCGCACCGCGCGGTCGGCTCCGACGGCTCCGTCCACCACGACTCCCGGCAAGCCGGCCACCCTGTCCAGGCTGATTTCGCTCAGGTCCGCTCCGTCCGGATAACGATGGAAGGGCGTGTCCATGTAGGTGCCGATGTTGAGCGGCATTTCGATTTTTCCCAGGTAGAACTCGGCCTTGTTCTGGTAGCGCGGGCGAGAGGCCGCGTGGTCGACAATCGCGCCGACGCGCACGTCCATCAGCCAGGGGAAAGCTCTCATTCCATCCTCGAGCGCGTGGTTCAACTCTATGAATCGCGGCATAGCGCACAGATAACCACAGATGAACACAGATGGGAAGTTCCAGGTTCCGGGTTCCAGGTTCCAGGTTTCAGGTTTTACATTCCCAACCTGGAACCTGGAACTTGGAACCCGGGACTTTCGCTGAT
>JAPKYU010000381.1 GCA_026394175.1 Acidobacteriota bacterium
AACTCGTACATCGCCGGGAGGCGGCCGGAGTTGAAGTAGCCGCCCATGACGCCGAAATCGGGGTAGTAATCGCGGCGGGCCAGGTCCATGCCGAACTGGCTGCGCTCCACCATGGCCTGCTCGCGCTTCAGCAGCGGCGAGTCTTTGCCGGTGCGGGCGTACAGCTCATCCAGCGTGGCCCGCAGCTCCGGCTTGGGCGTGTCGGCCGGGCGGCCCAGCGGCGCCTCTGGCGGCCGGTTCAGCAGGCTGTTGAGTTCCGCCTTCAGCGCCTGCTTCTCCTGTTCCAGCTTCCGCAGCCGGCCCAACATCAGCGAAACCTCGACCTGGGCTTTCAGGATGTCCTGCTGTTGCGCCTGGCCCACGCTGTAGCGGCTCTCCGCGATTCGCGCAAACTTCTCCAGCAGGTCCTTGTTCTTCTCGAGGCTCTCCTCGGCCTTGTAGAGGTAGTTGAGCTGGAAATAGCCGGCCTTGAGCCTGGAAACCAGCCGCAGCCGCGCCGTCTGATAATCCTGAAGGGCGGCGGCGGCTTCCTGCTCGGCCATCTGGCCGCGCAGTTTCAGCTTTCCGGGAAAAGGCAGCTCCTGCGAGAAGGAGACGCCGGCGTTGGCCATGGGATCGTCGCCGATCGAAGTGAATGGCACCGGATTGCCGGTGTTGCGGTAGCCGAGCGACAGCGTGGGATCGGGCAGCGAGCTTTCCTGGCTGGGCCGCGCTTTGGCCGCCTCGTATTTCTTCTGCGCCACCAGAACATCGGGGCTGCGCCGCAGCGCCTCGCTCAGCAGGTCGTTCAGCGTGAATACCGGCTCCTCGCTACCTGCGGGTTGCCCCCCGGCGGCCAAGAGCGGCAGCAGAACCACGAACAGAATCGCGTACTTCATCTAGCCCTCGTCTGCAACGCCGGCATTTCGCCGGCAGACCTTGTCGCCACAAACACAACGGCCCCAAGCGGTTCAAATAGATACACTATGGGCTAAATGCGCAAAGGAAGGATGAGAAAAATGGAGTGCGTGGGACGTGAAACCCGGCTGACTTCGGCGAAACCGGCAAGCACAGCCATCGTGGGAGCCACCGCGTCCACATCAACCGCCGGCGCGGCCAAGTGTATCGCGGCGGGAAGCTGCGAGGGAACGATCGTATCCGGAAGAGCGCTGGCACCGCAGCACCCTCCGGTGGCCTTCACCGCCAGCTCACACTCGGCATGGCGGCAGCATGTGCACGGCGCGCGGGCCAGCAGCGGCCCCGCCAGCGGCAACGCCAGCAATGCCAGCAGAACCGAGATGGATGCGACCTGCCTCATCCGCTATATAAACAGAATACAGTAAGAGGACTGCCGCGCGCAAGCCGCTGGCAACCGCACCGCCGGCCAGTGGATTACTGCGCGACTTGCTCCTCCTGCGTGTCGTTGTGTACGGCAAAGCGTTGCGGCGGCAGTCCATCGGCGACGGTCGCGGACTGCACACCGGGCAGGGCGGAGAGGCGTTCACTCAACTCCGACCACAG
>JAPKYU010000080.1 GCA_026394175.1 Acidobacteriota bacterium
GCGCGGGGTGCCGCTGAAGGCGCTGAACTACGGCAAAGTGGAGCCGGCCGCCGGCTCCTCCGTGCGCCAGGAGGTCGCCCTCCAGCAGGGCATCCCCATCGAGAAGGCGCGCGAGATGGTCAAGCTCATCAAGCAATCGAAGCTGCGGGTGCAGGCCTCCATCCTGGGGGACATGGTGCGGGTGAGCGGCCGTGACCGCGATACGCTGCAGGACGCCATTCGCCTGCTCAAGGAGCAGGATTTCGGCATCGACACGCAGTTCGCCAACTACCGCACAATTTAAGTCACAGCTCGACGCCGGTCTCCACCCAGCGGCCCGCGCGGGCCGATTCCAGCACGGCGTCGCACACCTTCTGGGTCTCGAGCGCGTTGCGGAAGTCCGGCTGGGCCGGCTTGCCGCTCTCGATGCCGGCCACGAAGTCGGCCAGGGCGTTCAGGAAGGTGTGCTCGTAGCCGATGGTGGCGCCCGGCACCCAGTAGTGCTTCATGTAGGGATGCTCGGCGTTGGTGGTGTGGATTTTGCGCCAGCCGGTGAGGTGCGATTCGGTTTTCTTGCCGGACTGGAGCTGCTGGTACTCGAAGAACTGCAGGTATTCCGGCTCTTCCAGGTCGAAGTAGAGGCTGCCGTCGGCGCCGTTCAGCTCGAAGCTGTTGTAGTTCTTGCGGCCGCGGGCGTAGCGCGTGGACTCGAACGTCCCCATTGAGCCGTTGGCGAACTCGGCCAGGAACATGCAGGCATCGTCGATGCCCACCGCTTCCAACTTGCCGCTGAGCTGGTGCATGCGTTCCTTGATGAAGGTCTCGGTCTTGGCCACCACGCGCGTGATGGCCCCATTCAGCCACATGGCGGTGTCGATGGAATGGGCCAGCAGGTCGCCGGTCACGCCGGAACCGGCCACCCGCAGGTCCAGCCGCCAGAGCGCGTCGCCGCCCTGCGGCACGTCGGGGGAGATGGTCCAGTCCTGCAGGTAGGTGGCGCGGTAATGGAAGGGGCGGCCGATGCGCCCTTCCTCGACGAGCTGCCGAGCCAGCGCCACCGCCGGCACCCGCCGGTAATTGAAGGAAACCATGTTGGGCACGCCGGCCTTCTCCACCGCCGCCACCATCTCCTGGGCCTCAGCGACGCTCATGGCCAGCGGCTTTTCGCACATCACCATCTTCCCGTTCCGGGCGGCGGCGACGGCTATGTCGCGGTGGGCGACGTTCGGGACGCAGATGTCGATCAGGTCGATGTCGGGCGCCTCGACCAGCTTCTGCCAGTCGGTCTCGGCCCGCTCGTAGCCCCACACCTCGACGAACTTATTGGCCTTGGCCGCATCCGAATCGCAAATGGCCTTCAGCACGGCCCGGTGCTCGACGGGGAAGAAGTTGTTGAGCCGCAGGTAAGCATTCGAGTGCGTGCGGCCCATGAACCCGCACCCAATGACACCAGCGCGAAGCTGCTTCATATTGCCTCTCGTGTAGCGGCGACCCCGCCAAGCGGGGTCGCCGCTCCATCTAACCGTACTTCGCCACCAAGCGGTCCACGAATTTCTTGCAGCGCTCCGTGGCCGTCCAGGCATCGGGCCAAAAGCACAGGTCAATGGTCCACCAGTCGTGCGGCAGGCGATAGGCCTTGGCCAGCGCGGCCATGACGGCATCGAAATCGACGACGCCCAT
>JAPKYU010000399.1 GCA_026394175.1 Acidobacteriota bacterium
CTTCCTGTTCACCAGCGTGGTCCTCGGCATCATCGCAGCAGGGCTTCCGCTGGCGTACTACTCAAGGAAATACGCGCGGGAAAAGGTCAGGCGGCAAACACTGTGGGTTGCCAACCAGGTCGGCGCCGTGATTCTGTTCGGAGCCTGGGACCTGCACCTGGCCGACTTTCTCCCCCGGCCCATGGGGACCTTCTTCGGATTGGTGGTTTTCGCGGTTCTGCTGGCTTGGCTGGTGGTCCGCTATGATTTGCTGACCGCCGCCTTCGCCATCGGCACCGCTGTCTTGTGGAACGTCAACTACCCGCTGCTGATTTTCTTCCGGGAAGTAGGCAATAGCGCCTACTGGGCGATCTTTGTTGGCTGGGGACTATTGGTGCTTCTGGCCGCTGCCGTTGCCTTCCGGTCTGCGCTGGCCCGCGCCCGCCAGCGCCTTGTTTCCGACCTCCAGTAAGCTGCGGCGCAATCCGAGCCGCCCGGCCTGCACCATTCACCAAGGAATGGGAACGGGCCACGTCCCCGAGCCTGCGGGCCACAGCGTGTTCGGGTACAATCGCGGCATGCGCGTTGTGGTGCTGCTTTTTTTGGCGTGTTTGTGTCCAAGCGCGGCCGTCACCTGTCCGGGGCTCGCGGACGAGCGTCCGCGGCAAGGCATTACAGGCGCTTCGCTGAATCAACCTGCGGGCCAGAATAGGCTGGAGAGGAACCCGGAGCCTGGCGGGCCGGCACAATACGCTCCGTCCATTCAGTTCCCGCTTGAGGCGGGAACACGCGAGTTGCCGCAGCCAGGCGCTGCGGGGCTCTGGGACCAGGACCTGCTCGTCCACCGGGTCGCTGCGGATGGCAGGGTTGAGCGGCTGGCGACGTTCCCGCGCGGCGGGGTGGCCGCCCTCACGCGCATGAAGGACGGCCGGCTCGTCGCCGCCCACCAGTATTTTCCCGAGAATTCGGAGATTATCCGGGTCAGGCGCGGCGGCTCCAGCCGCGCGTCTCGACAAGCTGCCGCACCTGATCCCGGATCTGATCGCGGATCTCGCGGACCCGCTCGATGGGCTGCCCCTTGGGATCCGCCAGCGGCCAGTCCTCGCGCTGCAAGCCAGGAACCACCGGGCAGCTTTCCCCGCAGCCCATGGTGACCAGCAGGCGGGCGCCGGCCGCAAGCTCGGCGGTAAGCAGCCGCGGTGTTAAGCCGGCAAGGTCAATGCCCGCTTCGCGCATCGCCTCTGCCACTTCCGGATGAACGCGGTCGGCCGGTTGCGTCCCGGCCGAAACCGCCTGCGCCTGGGTTGGATCCGCCAACTGGTTGAAGAAAGCCGCGGCCATCTGCGACCGCCCGGCGTTGTGTAGGCACGCGAAAATCACCCGCTCCATCAACTGCCGCCTCGCTGCTGAATCTCTTTGCAAAGCATATGCACATATGCAAATATAGCACAGTGGCAGCCGGCCTCAAAGCTCGCGAAACGAGAGAAGCCGAAATGGGCCAACCAGGTTCCGCACCGCAATCGGCGGCCTGGGCCTCAACGACCGGGCGCCGGCCGCGGTTCGCCGGCGTGTGGCGGCCGTTGCTGGCAGGCGCCCCACTCCTGCTCGTTTGGTGGCTGGTGTACCGAAACTTGGCGCCGTTCGCCGCCTGGGTGACCTACCAGGTGCTGTCGCTCAAGCCCGGAGGCCTGGCCCGCTCGGTTGAGTTCTTCGTCTTCGAAACGCCGAAGGTGTTGTTGCTTCTGGTGCTGGTGGTGTTCGGCGTGGGGGTGATTCGCTCCTTCTTCACGCCTGAGAGGACCCGGCAGATTCTGGCCGGAAAACGCGAATCGGTAGGCAATGTCATGGCCGCCGGCCTCGGCGTCGTCACCCCGTTTTGTTCCTGTTCCGCGGTGCCGCTGTTTCTCGGCTTTGTGACCAGCGGCGTGCCTCTTGGGGTCACCTTTTCGTTCCTGATCTCCGCACCCATGGTCAACGAAGTCGCGCTGGTCCTGCTGTTTGGCCTGTTTGGGTGGAAGGTGGCCGCGCTGTACGCGGGCACGGGCCTGATGATTGCCATCGTTGCCGGATGGACCATTGGGCGGCTCCACATGGAAGGACAGGTCGAGCCCTGGGTCTATTCCGGGCCGGTCGCCGGCCACACGCAGCCCGGCGTCCGCATGGAATGGGCGGAACGCCTGCGTTACGGGCGCGATGCGGTGCGGGAAATCGTCGGAAAGGTGTGGCCCTTCGTGCTGGTGGGCATCGCGGTCGGAGCGGGCATCCACGGGTACGTGCCGGAAGGCTTCATGGCGTCGATCATGGGCAAGGCCGCCTGGTGGTCGGTTCCGCTTGCCGTGCTCATCGGCATTCCGATGTACTCGAACGCGGCCGGCATCATCCCCGTGGTTCAGGCCCTGCTCGGCAAGGGAGCCGCACTCGGCACGGTCCTGGCGTTCATGATGTCGGTGATCGGTCTTTCGCTTCCCGAGACGATCATTCTGAGGAAGGTCCTGAAACCGGCTCTCATCGCCACCTTTGTCGGTGTCGTCGGCTTCGGCATTTTGATTGTTGGGTATTTGTTCAACCTGCTTTTGTAGCACCAGGAGATAGAAGCATGATGAAGATCAAGGTATACGGTCCGGGTTGCGCGCGCTGCAAACAGACAGAAGAGGTGGTTCGGCGCGCCTTGGCCGAGACGGGCGTACAGGCGGAAGTCGAAAAGGTGAGCGACATTCAGGCTCTGGCTGCGGCTGGCATCCTCATGACGCCGGCCGTTGCCGTGAACGAAGTCATCAAGGTAGCAGGACGTATACCCAAGCTGGACGAAGTGAGGGCTTGGGTCAGCGCGCGCTAGCGCCGCGCACCCCGGAGGGAGTCAAATATGCGTGAACTAGAAGACTATTTCAAAGCTCTGGCCGATGCGAACCGGCTGCGCATCATGAACCTGCTGCTGCACGGTGAGCTTTGCGTGTGCGATATCCAGCGGGTCCTCGAATCGCCCCAACCCAACGTGTCGCGCCATCTCGCTTCGCTGAGGCACGCCGGTTTGGTCCTCGACCGTCGCGATGGCCTGCGCATGTTCTATCGTCTTAACAACACACACGCCCCTGTTCTGGGCGGCCTATTCGAGTTCCTGCGGGCAGCATTCGCTCGCGAGAAGGCGCTTCAGGACGATGTCCGTAAGCTCAAGCAAGCGATTCGGACCGGCCACTGCACGATGACCGAGTGGCGCCCCTACGGCGCTATTGAACGAGCCACGCAGCAGGAGCAGCAGGTGTAGCGAGCCAGCTCTGGTTAGCTGGCACGAGTGGGCGCCGCGCATCGCAGGAAGCCGGACACCAATCGCAGGCTGGGCAATCGGCGTCTTGAAGGGATTGCAAGGGGCAGCGGAGAAATCAAAATGAAGCAATCAACGTCGTCACGTCTCTCGTTTCTGGATCGCTACCTGACACTGTGGATCTTCGCCGCGATGATCGTGGGTGTCGCCGCCGGTTACCTGATTCCCGGCATTGTTCCGTTTCTGAACCGATTCAGCGTCGGGACCACCTCGATCCCGATCGCTATCGGTCTGATTCTGATGATGTATCCGCCGCTGGCCAAAGTGAAATACGAGGAGATGGGCCGCGTGTTCGGTCATCGCAAAGTTCTGGCGTTGTCGCTTGTTCAGAATTGGGTGGTGGGTCCCATTTTGATGTTCGTTCTCGCCGTTACATTCCTTCGCGACAAGCCCGAGTATATGACGGGGCTGATCCTGATTGGTCTGGCCCGCTGTATCGCGATGGTGATCGTGTGGAATGATTTGGCGCGCGGCGATCGCGAGTACTGCGCGGGTCTTGTCGCCTTCAATTCAATTTTCCAGGTGTTGCTCTTCTCGGTCTATTCATACTTCTTTCTGGCCGTAGTACCGAATTGGCTCGGAATGACGGCGGTCCGGGTAAACATCTCCATGCGCGACATTGCGGGGAGCGTGTTTGTCTATCTCGGCATTCCATTTATTGCCGGTATCGTGACCCGGTTCAGCCTCGTGCGGATCAAGAGCAAGGACTGGTACCAGACGAAGTTCATTCCGAAGATCAGCCCTATCACACTGATCTCGCTGTTGTTCACGATCATGGTGATGTTCTCGCTGAAGGGCGCGATGATCGTGCAACTGCCGTTTGATGTGGTCCGGATCGCTATTCCGCTGACCGTTTACTTCCTGTTGATGTTCTTCGCTTCTTTCTGGATGAGCAAACGGGCCGGTGCAAACTATGCGGAGTCGACAACTTTATCGTTCACGGCCGCATCGAACAACTTCGAACTGGCCATTGCCGTCGCCATTGCTACGTTCGGTATCGATAGCGGCGCCGCGTTCGCGGCCGTCATCGGTCCGCTGGTCGAGGTTCCGGTCCTGATCTCCCTAGTCAACGCCGCCCTGTGGATCAATCGCCGGTACTTTGGCGGACGGTTTGAAACGGTGACGGCGGGCCGCGAACAGGAGGCGTAGCCATGCCGCAGATAGCCACAAATGGATCCTCGCTTCGGAACCTGCTCGGGGATGGAACCGATCCGGTTGCCGTCTTTCTACTGGGTCACGGCCAGGAAAATGGCGCATTCGCCAGGTTCGATCCGGTGCGAGGTCACCGGTACTGCCAGGCGCTGATGAAGGCGCGGCACGGCGAATCGGTTTTGTTGGAACCCGCCGGGCTGTCTTGCCCTGCCGCGGCTGCGGCCTTCGGTTTCCGTCTGCTGCCGGCGCAACTGGCGAACGGCAAGGGGCTGGTGGGATTCGGGATTGTCGCCGACGAGGCGGTGGGTGAGCGCATGTTCGCCGGCATGCCCCGGCTCGCCGACAGCAGCATTGCAGGCATCGCGCTGTGCCCGTTGCGCTTCGCGCCTCGTGTCCCGGACGTGGTTGTGGTGGAAGGCCCGGCTGAGGTACTGATGTGGCTGCTGTTGGCCGACCTGAACGTCCATGGAGGCGAGCGGCGAACCGGAAACACGGCCGTTCTTCAGGCGACTTGCGTGGACGCAACTGTCATTCCCCATCTTGAACAGCGCTTGAATTTCAGTTTGGGCTGCTATGGCTGCCGCGAGGCCACGGACCTGACACCGAGCGAGACCGTGCTGGGGTTCCCCGGCGCGTTATTAAACCCGTTGCTCGGCGCACTGGAAATGCTACGTGCGAAGGCGATTCCACGTTCGCGGGCCAAACTGGCTCACGAGTGCCTGGCTGGCGCCTGGTCTGAAGGGAGTGAAAGCGAGACATAAGCTTTCCGACGGAAGCAACGTGCCCAAACGGAAGTTTGCAATGAGCAAGGAACTGGAATGCTGCGGCCGGATGGTCTGTCGATTCCGGACGACAACTTTCAGTAACAGGAGCAGAGATAACGATGACCAAGCTTCAGGTTTATGACCCTCCCATGTGCTGCGCGACGGGCGTTTGTGGGCCGAACGTCGATCCGGTTCTGCCGCGGTTCATGGCTGATCTCCATTGGCTGGTCAACGAGGGCGTAGCGGTGGAACGCTACAATCTGGCGCAGGACCCTCAGGCCTTTGCCGCTAATGAAGCGGTGAAAAACGCATTATCGATAGAGGGCAATGAGTGCCTGCCGTTGATCGTCGTGAACGGCATGATTGCAAGCCGCGCGTGCTATCCCTCGCGGGAGGAACTCGCGCGACTAACCGGCCTTGTTGAGAAGGCGCCGGCCGGCTTGTATACGGAGGCGGTCGCGGAACTGGTGGCCATCGGCGCGTCCATTGCGTCCAATTGCGAGGTTTGCCTGAAGTACCACTACGATAAGGCGCGAAAGCTGGAGGTTTCTAATGAGGATATGGAGCGGGCCGTGAAAACGGCTCAGGCCGTGAAGGAGAGCCCGGCGCGCTCGATCCTCGAACTGGCGGGCCGTCTGCTCGGCCGCGGAAAGGCTTCGGCCTCGCTTCCCGTCATCGGCGGTTGCTGTGGCCCGGAGAGTTCCCAGGGGAAAGAGACTGGGGGGTGCTGCTCGTGAACACGACGGTCGGTTTTTTCCAGACGGCGACGCGGATCGTCTTTTTCACAGGGAAAGGTGGCGTGGGCAAGACTTCTCTTGCCTGTGCCATGGCAGTTGCGCTTGCCGACCGGGGTCGCCGCGTTCTTTTGGTCAGCACCGACCCGGCCTCGAACCTGGACGAGGTGCTCGGCACCGAGCTGGCCGGAACGCCCAGGCCGATTCCCGGCGCCGCGGGCCTCTTCGCGGTAAATATCGACCCGGAGGCCGCTGCGCGCGCCTACCGGGAGCGTGTTGTCGGACCTTACCGCAGCCTGCTTCCCGAGGCTGCGGTGGCCTCCATCGAGGAGCAGCTCTCAGGCGCGTGCACCACCGAAATTGCCGCCTTCGATGAGTTCAGCAAGCTGCTCGGCGATCCGAGCACGACTTCGTCCTTCGATCATGTGATCTTCGACACGGCCCCGACCGGCCACACCCTGCGCCTGCTGAAACTGCCCGCCGCATGGACGGGTTTCATTGCCACGAATACCACCGGCACATCGTGCCTGGGACCGTTGGCAGGATTGCAGGCTCAAAAGGATTTGTACCAATCGACAGTGCGAGTGCTTTCCGACGGCTCCGCCGCGACTGTAGTGCTTGTGAGCAAACCCGAAACTTCCGCATTGCAGGAAGCCGAACGAACTCGCTTGGAACTCGCGGAACTCGGCCTGACGAACCAATGGCTCGCTTTGAATGGTATCTTCGCGGCGCAAGACAGTACGGACGAGGCCGCGCGCGCATTGGAGCAGAGAGGCCGGAAGGCACTCGATCAGATACCGGCCGGATTGGCGCAGATGCCTCGCTGCGAGGTGCCGCTGCTGTCCTTTGCCCCGATGGGAGTCGAGCTGCTGCGCCAGTTCTCTGCGCCTGTTCGTACTGGAACGGCCCCGCGGTTGAACCATGCCGCAAGAGCGTTGCCCCCATCGCTGCGGCCTGTCATAGATGAGATCGAGCGGCGCGGACGCGGTGTGGTCATGACCATGGGCAAGGGTGGGGTGGGAAAAACGACGGTCGCCGCTGCCATCGCCGCTGAACTCGCCCACCGCGGTCATCCAGTGCACCTGAGCACCACCGATCCCGCAGCCCACGTTGCCGAAACCATCGAAAACGAAGTGAGCGGGTTGTCTGTCCGCAGGATCGATCCCCAGGCCGAGGTGCTGCGCTATTCGGCAGAGGTGTTGGCGAAGTGCGCACCGCAACTGGACGCAAAAGGAAGAGCACTTCTCGAAGAGGATCTGCGGTCGCCTTGTACCGAGGAAATCGCGGTCTTCCGGGCGTTTGCCGAAACGGTTGCGGCAGGCGAAGAGCGATTCGTGGTGCTCGATACTGCTCCTACCGGCCATACGCTCCTGCTGCTTGATGCCACCGAGGCCGATCACCGCCAGGTATCGCGAACCATGAGCGACATGCCGGAGGCTGTACGGTCCCTGTTGCCCCGCTTGCGCGATCCAAACTTCACAAGCGTGATTCTGGTCACGTTGCCCGAGGCAACTCCCGTCCATGAGGCGGCTCGACTGCAGGACGATCTGCTTCGCGCCGGCATCCAGCCATTCGCCTGGGTGATCAACCAGAGTTTTGCCGGCGACGGCTTCCGCGACCCGCTTCTTGTCGAACGCGGCATGCGTGAGTTCGCCTTTATTGACGAGGTTGTTAAGAAACACGCGGCGCGAGTGGCATTGATTCCGTGGACAACCGATCCGCCCGTTGGTCGACAACGCCTGCGCCAATTGATCGGCGGGAAGATTGAGTGACAGAAGCAGCGGCGTCCCCGTTTATGTGGAGATTATGAGGATGAAGGCGAAATCGGCGATCACCGTCGTACTGCTGGCGTTCGTAATCGTCAGCATTGGGTACCTGGCTTTCCAGCGGTTTGGCAGTCACGAGCAAGCTGTTGCGCCTGGGGGTGAAGCTCCGGTTTCGGCCGTGGCCGCGGACGGGAAAGCCAATGCAGACAGCAGCCCGCCCTCAGACCCTGAGGGTCAGGGCGGCGAGCCGCCGGGGACCGCATCGCAGGAGAAAGCGGAAGGCAGAAGCGCGGCTCCGGGCGATGGCGACCGACCGTCTATTCCTGCTCGCGCCCTTTCGAATTCGCAGGCGACCGCCCAAAACCCAGCCGCGCCAGCCGCGGAGAAGTACGTTGTCTACTACTTCCACGTCACGCTGCGCTGCATAACCTGCAAGAAGATCGAGGAGTATTCCCGTGAAGCCGTCGAGCAGGGGTTTTCCAGGCAGCTACGCGAAGGCAATCTCGCCTGGCGCCCGGTCAACGTGCAACTTCCTGAGAACCGCCATTTCATACACGACTATCAGCTTTTCACGAAATCGGTCGTCGTAGCCCTCTTTGTCAACGGTGAGCGAACACGACACAAGAACCTGCAGAAAATCTGGGAACTGGTCGGCGACAAGAGCGCCTTTCAGAGATACGTCCAGGACGAGGTCCGCGCGTTTCTCGGAGGGGCTTAATGGATACTTTTCTCCTTACTGCAGTTTCGGCGCTTTGGCTGGGGGTATTGACCTCGATCAGCCCCTGTCCGCTTGCCACAAACATCGTTGCGATCTCTTTCATTAGCAGGCGTGTCGGCAGCCCTCGCCGGGTGTTGCTGACCGGCATCTTCTACACGGCTGGCCGGACCCTGACGTATGTGGTTCTGGCGGTTTTCGTTGTGGCCAGCCTTCTGTCCGTCCCCCGCGTCGCCAATGCGCTGCAGGAACACATGAACAAGATTCTCGGGCCGATCCTGGTTCTGGCGGGGATGGTGCTGCTGGAGTTGATCCAGGTGAGGCCTCCGGGCAGCGGTATCGGTGCGAAGATGCAGGCGAGAGCCGCAGGTTATGGTGTTTGGGGGGCGGGGCTACTTGGCATCGTCTTCGCTCTTTCTTTCTGCCCCGTCTCGGCCGCACTTTTCTTTGGAAGCCTCATACCCTTGTCCTTGAAGTCGGGTTCTAGTTATGTTCTGCCTTCGCTCTATGGCATCGGGACCGCGCTGCCGGTTTTCGCCTTTGCGGTGGTGATCGCGCTGGGAACGCGGTGGGTGAGCACGGCATTCAACAAGCTAACCCAAATGGAGGTTTGGGCGCGCCGGCTGACCGGCGCCGTATTCATTGCGGTAGGCATTTACCTCTCGCTTGTCCACATATTCGGTGTTTTCACCGCGTAGGCGTCAACGTCCAGCGAGGAGAGCTTTCCGATGGCGATCGTTCTCGCTTTCCCGGGGCAGAGCGAATTCGAGGGAGCCAGGGCGCTGCTGGCATCCCTGGCCGCACCCTGCCGGATCATCTCTCCGGAACCTGCCTATAGCAAAGTCGGTATCCCTGCCCTGGTGACCGATTCCAGCGGACACGCAGCCATTCTTGAGTCGGCTCCCACGATCATTTGTGCTGGATGGGCGGAGTATCGGCCCGCTCATTCCCGGGTTCCGCAATCCCCGCCGAGTGAATTCGAGCGGGACATATTCGGCCAAGCCGCGATCGTCTTCTTTGGGCGGTGCATGGCGGACGAGACGAAGGTCCGTCTCATCGCTCACATCTCCGGCAATATGGAGGCAGTGTTCCCTTACATAAACACAGAGATGCCCCAGGCCTGCTATAACCGGGCCACGCCATGCCTGACCTTCCTCGATGAGTATCGGATGATCACGCTCTATCCCCGGCGGATCGCAGTCGGCAAGACGGACCACCTGCTCGATAGCTGGCGCGTGCTGGAGAAGATCCGCTGTCTGGTGAATCGTACATGGTCGCGACGAGCCGGGATTCCCCCGTGCTACGAAATGAGGCAAAAGCCGCCCGCACTGGAAGTCTACAAACGGTTACCAAGGACGAATTGCCGCGCCTGCGGCGAGTTGACGTGCATGGCATTCGCGGCGAGGCTGTGGAGAGGAGAGGGAACTCCATCGGAGTGTCCGGCGGTCTCGAGCGGCGAATTCAGGCATCTGTGGCCGGCCCTGGTCGAGATCTGCTCAGGTCTTGGAATCGGGGACCAGGTACCGTCTGAGAAGGAAGGATGAAACCTTCTCAGCGAATCAATCGTTGGACGAAGACCGCCAGCAGTCCGCCAAAAACAGGGCCGATCACGGGCACCCAGGCATAGGCCCAATCACTCTTGCTTTTCCCCGGCACCGGCAGCAGCGCGTGCGCCAGGCGCGGGCCCAGGTCCCGCGCCGGATTGATGGCGTACCCGGTAGTGCCGCCCAGCGCGAGGCCGATGCCGAAGACCAGCAGGGCCACCGGAAGCGCGCCGAGCGTGCCGAGGCCGAGCGTCACCTGGTGGTCCGTTCCCGGTGAGACCGGGATTTTGAAGCTCGCCGGCGTCATCAGAAAGATGGGGAGCACCAGCAGGAAGGTGCCGAGGACCTCGCAGAAAAAGGCCTGCGGGATGTTGCGGATGTTGGGGGCGGTGCAGAAGCAGGCCAGCTTGGCGCCGGCGTCGTCGCTCACCTTGAAGTGTTCGCGGTAGAAGAGGAATACGAGCGAGCCGCCAACCAAAGCGCCCAGCATCTGCGCCAGAATGTAGCCCGCCACCTGCGACCAGGGGAAGGTCCCGGCGGCAGCCAGGGAGAGGGTGACGGCGGGATTCAGGTGTGCCCCGCTGAAGGACTGCGAACAGAAAACGCCCACGAACACTCCTACCGCCCAGCCTGCCGTGATCACGATCCAGCCGGAGTTGTTCCCTTTGGTCCGTGGCAGGACCACGTTGGCGACTGCGCCGTTTCCGAAGGTCACCAGCACCGCGGTTCCGATAAGTTCAGCAACAAGTGGATTCATGGTCTTGGTTGAATCACAGCTCGACCTGCCGCAGGGTAGACAGCGCGGCCCGGTCCAGCCAGCACCTCGCTCATGGCCCGGAGTCGAGTGCGGCGGCACAAATCCTATCGCGAATCGCCGGCGTTATTCCAGCGCGAAAGCACTCCCAAGCCCGCTGATTCCGCAGGCGGCGGGAGGCCGCCGGCACGACACCGTTGCAGCGGAACTCTCCGCCAGTTCCGGGGTTAAATCCTTCGGCAGGTTGTATTTCCGTCCGCAGGCGGCATGTGTGGGCTGAAATGGGCTTATCATGGTTGGACTGTCAATGATGAGGACATCTTTGATTTCGGCGGTTACCGCGGTGGTGCTGACCGCGGCCCTGGCCGGTGCGGGCGCGGAAAGAGCGTTCGTTCCCCTGTTCGAAAGCCGCGCCGACCTGACTCCGCAGGGCAAGATAGACGAGCTGGTTTTCGCCCGCTTGAAGCAGTTGAACATTCAGCCCGCCAATCTGTGCTCCGACGCGGTGTTCATTCGACGGGCCTATCTCGACGTCATCGGCACGCTGCCCACCCCCCAGGAGGCCTCGCAGTTCCTGATGGACCGGGACCCGAACAAACGCGGCGCCTTGATTGATCGCCTGCTGGAGCGTGACGAGTTCGTGGATTATTGGACGATGAAGTGGAGCGACCTGCTGCGGGTCAAGGCGGAGTTCCCCATCAACCTGTGGCCCAATGCGGCTCAGGCTTATCACCACTGGATTCGGGCCTCCGTCCAGGAGAACAAGCCCTACGACCGGTTTGTCCGGGAGATGCTCACCGAAAGCGGCAGCAATTTCCGCGTGGGCCCGGTCAACTTCTACCGCGCCGTGCAGAGCAAGGAGCCGCAGGCCATCGCGCAGGCCGTGGCCTTGACCTTGATGGGAACGCGGGCGGACAAATGGCCCAAAGACCAACTGTCAGGGATGGCGGCCTTCTTCTCGCAGATTGGCTACAAGGAAACGGGAGAGTGGAAAGAGGAGATCATTTTCTTCGATCCCGACAAGACCACGCCGCCGAATAAGTCCCAGGTCCCAAGTCCCAAGTCTCAGGTCGCGATTTTTCCAGATGGCACCCAGGCCCGGCCGGCCCCGGACCGCGATCCGCGGGAGGTCTTCGCCGATTGGCTGATAGCCCCGAAGAACCCCTGGTTCGCGCGCAACATCGTCAACCGCGTCTGGTCCTGGCTGCTGGGGCGCGGCATTATTCACGAGCCCGACGACATCCGGCCCGACAATCCGCCGCGCAATCACGAGCTGCTGGACTTTCTGGTGCAGGAGTTGGTGGCGGGCCGCTTCGATCTGAAGCACATTTACCGGTTGATCCTGAACTCGACAACCTATCAGCTTTCCGCGATTCCCAG
>JAPKYU010000114.1 GCA_026394175.1 Acidobacteriota bacterium
CCAGAACATTGGCCTGCGGGCGATTGGCTTCTCGAAAGGCACCAACGTTAGCGTCTGCGGCTGCACGGTTACAAATGCCCAAGGCGCGGTTGAACTGGGCGGAACCCTTCACGCCAGCATCAGCGGAGTGAGCGGGAAGGACATCAGAAACGACGGCGTCACGGTCGCGCTGGCCCCGGATTCAACGGCGCCGCTCAATATATCCGTCGCCGCATGTTCCTTTCAGGCGAAAACGGGAAACGCCGGTTGTGGCGTGCGTATCGCGGGCGGAAACTTCGTGTCTGTGGGCAACGTCGCGGTCAGAGGGTTCGGCCAGGATGGGTTCCGGGTTGAATCCGGTTACAACTCGCTGTCGAACGTCGTGGCGGCCAACTGCGGCGGATACGGCATGCGCCTGACGGGCGGGGAGGCGACCGGCTGCACGGTTGGCTCGTACAGGGCGTTTTCGTGCGCCCTGGGCAGCGAATCGGAAGACAGCGGAGCGGCGGGCAACGAGTGGCATTCGCCACGGATGACCGCCGAGGCCTTAGCCTTGAACATCAACGGAGAGCCTTGCATTGGAAGCAGCCGTGATATCGACGCCCATTCCCTGAAGGTGGGCACCCTGACGGCTGGCAAGCCGGTATTCGCGGGCTCCGACCTGGTGCTGGCTTCGCAGGACCTCGATCTACTTGCCGCTTACATCGTCAATCAACTTCCCGTTGCGCGTGGCGGCACCGGGGCCGACAACGCCGCAGGCGCGCGCTGGATGCTGGAGGTGTACGGCAAGTCGGAGATCTACACCAAGGCGGAAGTAGACGCCCTGCTCGCGGGTAAAGCTTCTTCCACCCACGTCCACACCGTGGGCTTGCCTGGCCACGCGCATGGAGGCGTAACGGCGGGCTCGGACACGTCTGGCAGCGCCGGAGCAGGCTTGGTTGACTCGTGGGGGCCGAAGGAACCCTAAGCTGCGCAACTGGGGGCTCCCGTGGTGGTTCTGTCCCGGGGTCTTGCGCCGAAGGAGGGGAAGCAATGTCCCGAACGTACCGTTTCAGGCTGCTTGGCCTGCTCGCCCTCACCGCTGTCGCCCACGTGGCGGCAGCGCAATCCTCCGACCTGCTCGTGCAAACGGCTCCGGTTGGGCTGAAGCCGTTAGGCATCGCTCTTTGGAAAGATAGTAGCTACCCCTATCCCGTCGCTACTTACCTGGCAGCCGTAGCGAACTCCGGTGACGACTCCATCTCCATCTTGAAGCTCACCATAGATGTCAGCCGTCTGCCGGACTGTATACTTAACCGAGGCGCGCCGTGCACGTGGAGTATCCCTTGGACGGCGACTGTTTCTTCGGCAATTCATGGCATTCCGTCGCCATACGCGGTCGCTGCGTGCCGCAATGGGTGGCTCGTCACTTCGCCGTCTAGTAATTCCGTCTCGTATATAGACGGCAGCAAGCAGAGCGTCATTGCCACGGTCAAGGTGGGCGCGCAGCCGCACTCGGCGTTATGCGAGCCGGTCTCCGACTACGGCTTCTTCTCTCTCGTCTCCAACTACGGGGACAGTTCTCTCTCGGTGATCGACAGCACTTCCCACACGGTGACCAAGACAATTCCAAATGTGCCGGGCGCGCGAAGCCTGCGTGGCATTTCGCAAGGCACTTCCACGTACTACTGGGTCGCCGGGACCGACGCTGACATGGTCACCCGCGTGGACGTGGACGCGTCGAAGGCAGTGTTAACCCTGCCGATTCGCAGGCCGTCCGTTCTACAGGGCAACCTTCACGTAGCTAGCGCTGCAGACAACAGTGTTACCACAATCGATGGCAACACGCTCCAGGTCAAGAGCATCATCCGCGATGTCCCAACCCCGCAGGACCTTGTTCAGAACTTGAGCTTCTTTGGGCTGGTCGCCTCGACCGGGTCCGGGAATTCGCTTTTCGACGTAAACGGTGCGAAGGTGATAGCGACAGTTGCCGGCGCCGCAGGGCTCGCGGACCTTGAATACTTTGCTGTCGGGTGGAAGTACGTGCCGCCGTTCCTTCTGGTGACCAGTCCCGATTCCAACAGCGTTTACCTTGTGCAAATCAAGCCGGCGGCACCGGACGCGCCGCACAGTTTCGCAATCGCCCAGGGCGCCAGCTTCGCGACCGCCCAAGTTGCGCCTGGGTCGCTGGCCAGCGCCTTCGTGGCTACGGGTGCGACGCTGAGCTTCTATGCCAGCTCCCTTCCGATGCCCAGGGTTCTCGGGGGAGTCACATTGCGCATCGGGGGTAGCCTTGCCTTGGATGCCCCTGCCGGCCGGTGGGTATACGCTGCCACCGGGGCTGTGGAAGCGCCGCTGCTCTACGTGGGCCCCAACCAGATCAATTTCCAGGTACCCCCGGGAGTCTCTGTGGCGACTTCAATCCCGGCGCAACTATCACGGCCGGATGGCACCGCACTGGTGACCACAACCAGTTTTGCGGCCAGCGCGCCCGGTATCTTCACGCTGCTTATGAACGGGCAGGGGCAGGCCGTGGTTCTGAATCAGGACAATACCGTTAACTTCGGCACCAACCCGGCCAGGCGGGGCAGCCTGATCCAGATTTTTGCCACCGGGGCGGGGGAGACGACGCCGGCGCTGGCGGCCGGCGAGGCGGCGCCGGCCGGCGGCAATCCGCTGGTGCTCACCAAGGTCCAGCCGACCGTGACCATCGGCGGCAAGAACGCTAAGGTGCAGTTCAGCGGCATGGCGCCGGGCTTTGTCGGGCTGTGGCAGATCAACGCCGAGGTACCGGCCGACGTGACGCCGGGCATGGCCCTGCCGTTGGTGATCACCGCCGCCGGCGCCAGTAGCAACACCGTCACCATCGCCGTGCAGTGAATGAGGCGTCAGGTCTCAGGTGCCAGGTGTCAGGTGAGGCGCACGCCCATCGCGGGGATCGATTGTAGGGTAGGCGGCCGCCGTGGAGCACCGGGGGGGCGACAGCCTGAAGGCTGGCTGCACAGTTGAGGCTTGCCGGCGGCATGCCGGCGGTACAGCGCTTTTCCCAATTGAATCAGCGACGATTGACAAGGGGAATCGCCTCGTCAGCATTCGACCAAGAAATCGTCAATCAGACAATCGTCAACGATTCAATCCGTGTTCATCCGTGGTTATTCTTTCTTCCACGGTGAATTTTCGCCGGTCGTCGCCCAGGTCTTCGATACGAATGTCCCAGCGGGGGCCGGGAAGCGGCGGCCCCAGCTTCTCACCCCATTCGATCAAAATGATGGCGGGGCGCTCGTCGGACCACAGGTCCTCCAAGCCGAGCGTGGCCACCTCGCGGGCGTCCTCCAGCCGGTACAGGTCCACGTGATAGACGGGGAAGGGCCCCTGGCGATATTCGTGTACCAGGGTAAACGAGGGGCTGGTCACGTCCTCCTCGCGCGCCGCCTGCAGGCCCGCCGCGATGCCCTTGGCCAGTGTTGTCTTGCCTGCGCCCAGGTCTCCGATCAGGAGAATGAGCAGCGGGGGGCGCATCTCGCGCGCCAGCTCCCGGCCCAGGTCGATGGTCTGATCGTCCGACGCCGTGATGAATTCCTTCTTCAAGGCTACAGGCTACAGCCTGATTTCCCGCCACACCTGCGGGAGGAAGCGGATCAAATCCGTGGCCACCAGGGCCTTCTCGCCGGTTTCGACAACCGCCAGGTCGCCGGCGCGGCCGTGCACATAAACCGCCGCGCACAGCACGTCGGCCAGCCGCAACCCGGCATACTGGGCCATCAATCCGGCCGCCAACCCCGTCAGAATATCGCCGGTGCCGCCGGTGGCCATTCCCGGATTGCCCGTGGGATTCACCCAGACCTGGCCGCCCGGCTCGGCGACGAGCGTGCGGTAACCTTTCAGTATGACAAACAGGCCGCGCTCGGCGGCCAGCCGGCGCGCTACGGCAACGCGGTCGTCTTGCACCTCCCCGGTCGAAATCCCCAGCAGGCGCGCCATCTCTCCGGGATGCGGAGTAACCACCAGCGGCGCGGCGCGGCCCTTCAGCAATTCCAGCCGGCCGGCGAAGGCGTTCAGGCCGTCGGCGTCCAGCACCGCCGGCAACTGAAATTCCTGGATGACACGGTGGACGAAGTTGACCGTGTTGGGATGCGTGGTCAGGCCCGGGCCAATGGCCAGCACGTCTTTGCCCTCGGCGACAGAGGCAAACCGGCCATATTCAAAAGCGCCCACGGAGATGCTGCCTTCCTCGGTCTCGGCCAGCGGCTCGGTCATCAGCTCGGGCATGAAGCCCGCGACGACGGGTAGGGCGCTCTGCGCGGTGGCGACCGTGACCAGGCCGGCGCCGGCCTTCAAAGCAGCCTGCCCGGTCATGGCCGCGGCCCCGCCCTTGCCGCGCGAACCGGCCACTACCAGGACATGCCCGAAATCTCCTTTGTGTGCGGCCGCGGCGCGCGGTTGCACGAACGGCGCCAGTTGCCCAGGGGTAATCAGGTTCAGGTAGAAATCGTCGCGCGATTCGTAGATGTTCTCCGGCGTGCCGATGGGCCGCACCAGCAGTTCGCCGACGCGGGTGCAGTTCGGGGGCAGCACCTGCCCCACCTTGGGAGCGGTGAAGGTGACGGTAATGTCGGCACGGAGCGAATCGCCCGCCGCGGCGCCGGTATCGCTGGGCAGGCCCGAGGGAATATCGACCGCCACCATCGGGATGCCGGCAAACGAAGCGTTTATGTCCCGTATGATCTCGCCCGGCAAGCCCTCGACCGGGCCCGACAGCCCGGTCCCGAGCAGAGCATCCACCACAAGTGTCGAGGTGAGAAGCTCGGGCTTGACGGCCAGCCAGCCGTTCAGGTCGCGCACTACATGCGGCCGGCAGCCGGAGTTCACCAGGAGGTCGTAATTGATGCGGGCGTCGCCGCGGATGCTTTCGGGGTCGGCCAGCAGCACCACGCGCGGCTCGATTCCGCGCATGCGCAACTGCCGCGCCACCACGAAACCGTCGCCGCCGTTGTTGCCCCGGCCGCAGAGGATGGCGATCCGCTGGTGCGCCAACGGGCTGACTCGCTCCTCCAGCACCCGAGTCACGGCGCCGCCGGCGTTGTCCATCAACTCCACGCCCGGGATGCCCAATTGCTCGATGCTGACGCGGTCCACTTCCCGCATCTGTGCCGCTGTCAGTATCTTCATAAGTTCAGTCCTGAGACCGTAGACCTGGGACCGAGGGCCTGAGTGCGGAACTCAGCGGAGCCAGCCCCCAGCTTAAGACCCCGGCCAGAGGTCTACGGTCTCAGGTCCCAGGTCTCAGGTCCCAGGTCTCCGGTCCCAGGTCTACGGTCTCAGGTCCCAGGTCTGCGGTCCTCGGTCTCAGGTCCCCCGAGCGATCTCTTCCAGTTTCTTCAGGCTGTCGCGCTCGCCCATGGCGATCAGGAAATCGCCGGCCTCCATCTGCGCATCGGGTGGCGGATTGAAGCCCATGCGAGCGTCCACCTTCTTCATCGCCAGGATCATGACGCCCAGTTTCTGGCGGATGGCGGATTGCTCCAGCGTCTGCCCCACCAGCGGGGAACCACCCGACAGGCGCACCTCCTCGATAATGAGCGAGCCGAGATTGCCCGATTCGAAGGTGGTGACGGAATCGAGAAAATCAAGGACGTTGGGCTGCAACAGGGCTTGGGCGATGCGGTGGCCGCTGTAGGAATACGACGAAATCACAATGTCGGCGCCGGCGCGGCGCAGCGATGTCTCGGCTTCCTCCTCCGAGGCGCGGGCGATGATCTGGATGTTGGGGTTCAAGGCGCGGGCGTTCAGCGTGATATAGATGTTCTGGGCATCGCCGGCAACGGCGGCCACCAACCCGCGCGCCCGCTCGATCTGCGCCTGGCGCAGCACCGCCTCCTTGGTGGCGTCGCCGACAACCACCAGCGCATTGCGCTCCAGCGCCCACTTTACCCGCTCCGGGACGCTTTCGATGATGGCATGCGGCGCCTGCCGGCGCTCCAGTTCGGAAATGACGCTGCGGCCCACGCGCCCCACGCCGCATACGATGTAGTGATCCTGCAACTTGCCGAGTTTGCGTTCCATGCGCCTGCGTTGCACCCCCGCGTCGAGTTCCTCTTCAATCAGGGCCTGGGTGAGGGTCCCAATAAGTGCGAAAAGAGAGACGACGCCTACGATGATGAGGGCCGTGTTGAAAACCCGGCCGGCCGGCGACAAGCTCCATAACTCCCCATACC
>JAPKYU010000663.1 GCA_026394175.1 Acidobacteriota bacterium
TCCTCGATGCCCGCCGAGGACCGCAACGCGCTGGTCATCCTCAAGCGCTGGGCGCACAACCCGGCCTTCCTGCGCGCCGATGTCACCATCTGCCTGATTGCCGAAAACCAGATGGAGCTGAACCAGGGGATCGTGCAGAACGCCGGCGTCGCGCCCATCGCCATCCCGCTGCCGGACGAAGCCGAGCGCCTGGAGTTTATCCAGTCGCTCACGCGCGCCACCCCGCTGCCGGCCGGCTCGGAAGTGGATGAGGCCACGCTGGCCAAGCTGGGCGCGGGCCTGAAGCGCGTCCAACTGCAGACCCTGGTCTCTCAGGCCGTGCAGAACCGCCAGCCGCTGACCATGAAGTTCCTGAGCCAGCGCAAGAAGGAGCTGATCGAAGCCGAGTCGGGCGGCCTGCTGGAATTCGTGCACAGCCGCTTCGACCTCTCCATGGTGGCCGGCAACGAGGCGGCCAAGAAGAAGCTGCAGAACGCGGCCGCCGCCATCCGCGCCGGCCGCACCGACGTCCTGCCCATGGGCTACGTCATTTGCGGCCCGGTGGGCACCGGCAAGACTTTTCTGACCACGTGCTTTGCCGGCGAGGTCGGCATTCCCGCGGTCACCTTGAAGAACTTCCGCAGCATGTGGCAGGGGGTCACGGAAGGCAACCTGGAGAAGGTGTTGACCCTGCTGAAGGCCATGAGCCCCATCGCCGTCATCGTGGACGAAGCCGACGCGCAACTGGGCAACCGCTCCAGTTCCGGCGACAGCGGCGTCGGCAACCGGGTCTTCGCCCAGATCGCGCAATTCATGGGCAACACCGAGCTGCGCGGCAAGGTGATCTGGTTCCTGCTCACCTGCCGCCCCGACCTGCTGCCGGTGGACCTGAAGCGGCAGGGCCGCGCCGAGGAACACATCGCGCTGTTCTACCCGGACAGCGACGAGGAGCGCCTGGCCATGCTCCGCGCCATGCTCAAAAAGACGGGGATTCCCATCGCTTCGCCGGAGGCCGAGAAGTTCTTCCTGGAGCGTGCCGGCGCGCTGTCGGGCGCCGACATCGAAGCCGTCCTCATCCGGGCGCGCATGAAGAGCGCGCTGGAGCAGGAAGCGGCCGTGGACGTGGACGATTTGAAGGCGGCTATCGAGGATTTCATTCCCCCTTCCTACCCCACCGAAATCGAGCTGCAGAACCTGGCCGCCGTGCTGGAATGCACCAGCAAGAGCCTGCTGCCCGAGAAATACCGCAAGATGGATCGCGGCGAGCTGATCCGCCGCTCCCAGGAACTCTCCGCCCTCACCAGGGGTTGATTAACCACCAAGACACCAAGCCACCAAGTCACCAAGTCTTGGTGTCTTGGCGACTTTGTGGTGAAGTATGATTCTTCAGCCATGAAACTCTGCCGGTTTTCGACTGATTTCAATGAGCGGCCCACGGCCACCGCCGGGCCGCAGATCCACTACGGCGCGCTGGAAGGCAAGGCGATCCACGTGCTCGAAGGCGACCCGTTCGGCGCGCACGCGGTCACCGACGCCTGGCATAACGTGGACCAGGTGCGCCTGCTGCCGCCGAGCGTGCCGTCGAAGATCGTGTGCGTGGGGCGCAACTACCTGGAGCACGCCCGGGAACTGCAGAACGAGGTCCCCGCCGAGCCGCTGATTTTCCTGAAACCGCCCTCCGCGGCGATCACGTCCGGCTACGACATCGTTTACCCGCCGCAGTCGCAGCGCGTGGACCACGAGGGCGAAATCGGCGTGGTCATCGGACGCCGCTGCCGCCGCCTGGGCGCGGGCGAGGATGTGACCCCATATATCCTCGGCTACACCTGCGTCAACGACATCACGGCGCGCGACTTGCAGAAAAAGGACGGCCAGTGGACCCGCGCCAAGGGCTTCGACACCTTCTGCTCCTTCGGCCCGGTGATTGCCAGCGACGCCGATCCCGCCCGGCTGGAGGTGCGGGCCTCGGTCAACGGCGAGCTGCGCCAGCGCGGCGACGTCTCGCAGATGATTTTTTCCATAGACGTTGTGGTCCGCTTCATTTCCCAGGTGATGACGCTGGAGCCGGGCGACCTGATCGCCACCGGCACGCCCGCCGGCATAGGACCGATGCAGCCCGGCGACACCGTCGAAGTGGCCATCGAGGGCATCGGCGTGCTGCGGAACACCGTCGTTGCCGTTTGAATCCGCGTAATCCGCAGATTGATTCATCCGCGGATTACGCGGATTCCCGCGGATCAGCAAACGGAGGATCTATGGCTTTGCCCTTTGAAGAAGTGACAGGGCAGATCATTGGAGCGGCAATGGAGGTTCATCGGACCTTGGGCTGCACAGTCGCCTTGCTGATTGACTTCGGCCAGCGCTCGATTGAATGGAAGCGGCTGGTCTTCAACGCCGAGCAGGCGGCAACCCAATAATCCGCGAGAATCCGCGTAATCCGCGGATCGGTTTATTTCTTCCCGTCTGGGTTTGGCTGGCCGGCATGATCTGCGGCGCCGGCATGCTCAACGCCCCTTTGTGTTCTTGGTGGCTTTGTGGTGTAATGCCCCCCATTGGCCCCCCAAAAAGGCGTGAAGGAGGCGGTATGCTTCCATTGGTTTTTAGGAAACCTTGGCTGACGGCAGTCGCCCTGGCGTGCCTGCTGGTGATCGGCGGGCCGGCCGTGGCTCAGGAGGCAACGGGGAACATCGGCGGACGGGTGCTGGATGCCACCAAGGCGCCCATCCCGGGCGCGGCAGTGACGGCCACCCGCGCGGAAACCGGCGAGGTCCGCAAGACAATCACCGATGACAGCGGCGCCTTCGCTTTCCCCGCGCTGCAGATCGGCAACTACCAGCTCAGCGTCACGCATACCGGCTTCAAGAACGCGGTCAAGGGCGGCATGCTGCTGCACATCGGCGATCACCTGGAAATCGACATTGCGCTCGAGCTGGGCGCCGTGTCGCAACAGGTCAACGTGGTTGCCGACGCGCCCCAGGTGCAGATCGACACCTCCGAGCAGGGCGGGCTGATCTCGGGCGAACAGGTGCGCGACCTGCAGTTGAATGGCCGCTCCTTCATGTCCCTGGTGGAGCTGCTGCCCGGCGTCGTCTCCGATATGCCGGACCGCGTCGATCCCAACACCTCGCAGGCGCTGTATATCAACGGCGCGCGCAGCTCCGCTTCCAGCTTCAACATCGACGGCGGCAACAACCAGGACGTGATCGTGGGCAGCGGCTCGATGACCACGTTTACGTCGCTGGAGTCGATCGCCGAGTTCAAGGTCATCACTTCGACGTTCGCCGCCGAATATGGGAAATCCGGGGTGGCGCACATTAACGTGGTGACCCGCGGCGGCACTCGG
>JAPKYU010000359.1 GCA_026394175.1 Acidobacteriota bacterium
GAATCTGAATCCGCGGATTGCGCGGATTCACACCGTAGCCTTTGCGCCCCGGCGGCTTCGTGAAGAACCTACCAGTTGGTGAGGATGAGCTTGCCGCCGGAGGAAGCGAAGAGGCGCGCCGGACCAACCAGCGCTTCCAACTTCGGCTTTCCCTCGGCGGGCGTGAACAGAAAAACCCGGCCCGGCTCCCGCCAGATGCGGGCCAGGTCGCTGTTTTCGAGGAAGATTTTCGGGGCGTCCGGGTACCACGAGCCGAACCACAGGTTTGCCGAGCGCCCGTTCAGAATCAGGACCTGGCGCCCGGTGTAGAAGTTCAGCTGTCGGCCGCCACTCGCCGGCTGTAAGTCACTTCTTCAACGGCAGGATGCTTATCTCCTTGAACAACACGCTCGATTTTTCGTCGTGGTTCTGCACCCCGATGTAACCGGCATCGGGCCGCGGGCCGCGCTCCGGCTCGTACCATGCTTTGCGCGGCGGCACCGGCTGGTCGCCGCGGAAATCGTTCACCTTCGCGCCGTTCAGTGTGACCAGGGTCCGCTGGCCCTCGAGCCGGATTTCCATGGTGTTGAATTCGCCGGGCGCTTTGGCCGCTTTCCCGCTGGCCTTGCTGAGCGAGTAGATGGCGCCGGTTGAGTGCCATTCGTCGGCGCCGTGGTCCAGGATCTGCACTTCGTAGCCGTGGTGCACGGCGAACCACTCATCCTTGGGCCGGTCGGCGATACGGATGAACACACCCGAGTTGGTGTCCGGCGCCGAACCCCGGTAGACCACCCGGATGATGCAGTTGCCGAACTTCTCGCCGGTGTACCACAGCAGTCCCATGCCGCCGTGGCTGCGCAGCAGCCCGTTTTCCACTGTGAAGGAGCCGGGGCCCACCTGCTCCCAGCCGCTCAGGTCCTTGCCGTTAAACAACTGTCGGGCCTCCGGCGGTGCCGCCGCTGCTACCGCGGCCCAGACCAGAACGCTCAGCAATATCCTCAACCAGCGCATGCCTGAATTCTCCTGGTGCGTATTTTGCCCCAGCCCGCCGCCTTGATGCAACGCAAGCAGAAGGGACTTGCGCGGCCGGCGCCGTTGGGTTACAACCCGCCTTGCCATGAAAAAGTTATTACTGCTGTTGTTTTGCGTGGCGGCCGCCGCCAACGCCCAGGGACCATCCGGCGACGGAAGCACCGAACTGGGGATCATGACCGGCGGCGGACCCTCCATCGCCGGCGGGCTGGGGGACCGCGGTTTCTGGCTGCTGGCCGGGCGTTGGGGACGGCAGATCACCCGGGACCGCGGCCAGGGCTGGGTGCGCGGCCACCTGCAGTACGCCGTCGAGGTCATCCCCGCCTATTTCCAATTCCAGTCCAGCAGGGTCTACGGCGGCGGCGTCACCCCCTTCCTGCTGCGCTACCAACTGAGCGGCGGCCGCAAGATTTCGCCCTTTGTCGAGTTCGGCGCGGGGCTGCTGGCCACCACCAGCGATGTGCCCGAGGGCACCTCGAGTTTCAATTTCACTCCGCAAGGCGGCATCGGGATTCAGACCGTGCCGGCCGGCCGGGCCTCGTGGACGCTCGGCGTGCGCTACCACCACACTTCCAACGCCGGCATTGCCCGCCATAACCCGGGCATCAACGCCATCATGGTTTACACCGGTATTTCCTGGTTCCGCTGACCGAGTGCCAAGTTGACCGCATCAGAGCCGCGACCGTAAGGGAGCGGACCAGCCATCCGACCGCCGCCGATGCGCACGCACCGGCAATGCGTCAAGTGCGGTCCGCTCGCTGACGCTCGCGGCTCTGTTGCCGCCGCTTCGAATTGTTGTCAGGCCCATTCACCCCTGAAGGCGCTGGAGCAGCCAGGCCATGTTGCGCCCCAGGGTCTTCATGGTCTGGATGCCTTCGGTGTCGTTTTCCACCTCGCCCTTCTCGCGGCCGATGGCGATGTTCCAGTAGGACGAGCCGGGGATGATCATCTCCATGATGAGGAAGAAATGGTTGAGGGCGTCGAAGGCGTGAATGGCGCCGGCCCGCCGCACGGCCACCACCGAGGCGCCCACCTTGCGGCGGAACATGTTGTCATTGGCGCGGCCCACCATGCAGGCACGGTCGATCAGCGCCTTGATCTCCGGCGAGACATCGGCGACGTAGGTGGGCGAGCCCAGCAGGATGCCGTCGGCCGCCGCCATCTTCTCGATGCAGACGTTGCCCAGGTCGTCTTTTTGCGAGCAGCGGCCGTCTTTGCGGCTGAAGCAGGTGCGGCACGCCAGGCAGCCGTGGATCTTGGCCCCGCTCAGTTGCACCAGTTCCGTCTGGATGCCTTCCTGTTCCAGCTCGCACAGGACGTAGCGCAGGAGGATGGCGGTGTTACCGTCCTTGCGCGCGCTGCCGTTAAACGCCACGACTTTCATCGCCATGCTCCTGTCGCTTCTTGTCAGCGGCTGGGCGGCGGTTCCGCGGGCGGCTTCTGCTCGGGCAACCCCTGCTTGCGCCACCCCCGGATTCCGCCGGCCATGGATCGGACGTTTCCGTAGCCCATCTTCTGCAGGTTGTCGGCGGCCAGCGCCGAGCGGTATCCGCCCCCGCAGTACAGCACGATTTCACGGCTGAAGTCGGAGATCAGCGTTTCCACGTCGCGCTCCAGCACGCCGCGCCCGATGTGCCGCGCCCCGGCGGCGCAGCCTGCCGCCCATTCGGTGTCTTCCCGCACATCGACGAACTCGAACGATTCGCCGGCCTGCAGTCTTCTCCATGTCTCATCGATGGAGATTTCGCGGATGCGCGTCCTGGCGTCCTCGGCCAGCTTCAGGAATCCCGGTGAGTGCTTGTGTTCTGCTTCGGCCATATCAATCTGCGTTCTCCGTGCCTCTGTGGTGAATCAGGCCTGTTCCGGGTGCGCCTACCTGGACAGAGCCTTGCTGTGCCGGCCCGGAGGCCGGATCGGCAGGATGGCCAGGACGCCCAGCAGGCCCGCGACTGTCATCACCGCGAACCCGGCGTTGTAGTTGCCCATGCGATCGAACATCCAGCCCACCAGCATGGGGAAAACGGCCTGGCCGACGGAGTAAATGGGCAGGATGAACCCCATCACCCGGCCGAGCGCGTTCACCCCGAAGCATTCAGCCGTCATCAGCGGGATCATCATGTAATCGGCGCCCATGCCGAACCCGAAGATCACGGCGAACGCATAAATGGCGCCGGGCACGTGTGCCAGGTACAGCAGCGGGATGGAGCCGCCCACCAGGATGGAGGCGGCCAGCATCACCGGCTTGTTGGAGAAGCGGTCGGCGGCGAAACCCATGATCACCCGCCCGAAGATGCTCGACACCATCAGGCAGGACAGCACCCACTGCGCCTGCTCGGCGGTGAAGTGCTGATCGACCAGGAAGAGCTTCAGGTGCTGGATGACCGAGCCGACGGCGGCGATGGAAAAGAAGCTGCAGGCCGTCAGCAGCCAGAACGAGCGGCTGCGAATGGCCTGGCGCAGGCTGATGACCTGCGAGGCAGCCGGCGCGGCCTGGACGGCCGGGGCGCTGTCGCCGTCGGGATACTGCCCGATGTCCTGCGGCCGCTGCTTGACGACGAACAGGGCCACCGGCAGCAGAAGCGCCAGAATCAGAAAGGCCGCGTAGAAGAAGGCCTGGCGCCAGCCCATGGTGCGGATGCTCCAGGTGAACAGCAGGGGCGCCAGGGCCCCGCCGATGCCCAATCCCAGGTAGGCCACCCCCATCACCCGGCCGCGCATCCTCCGGAACCACTGCGAGACCAGCACCTGGTTGGGCAGCGGGCCAGCAAACATGTACCCCACGGTGCTGACGAAGTAAAACAGGAACCAGGCGCCCAGGGTGCGCATGTAACTGAAGCCCACAAACGCGGCGGCGGCGCTTATCACTCCGACCACCAGGGCCCGCCGCGTCCCGTAGCGGTCGATCAGCAGGCCCGCGAAGGGGCCCACCAGCAGCACGCTGATGGCGTAGGGCGCGGTCACCGCCGCCCGGCTCCAATGGAATTCCTTGATCAGCTCGGTGTAGAAAATGGGCAGGCCGTAATAAATCAGCCCCACCATGACGAACAGATTCACGAACGTCGAGCAGGCAATCCACCAGCCGTAAAATGCGCGTCGAGTCTGCATAGTTTTAACTTCGGCCGCAGGCTGCAGGCTGTTAGCTGTGGGCGGCTCCGGTCCCACCTGCAGCCTACAGCCCACAGCCTCATTTCACTTCGAACGGTAAGAAATACGCCAGGATGGCCGCGCGGCCGGCGCCGCGCCGCGTGGCCGCAGCCCCGCTGTTGAATTCCGTCGTGACGCGGAAGCGCTGGCCGGCATCGATGTCTGTGCCGCCGCGCGGCATCCAGTTGACCAGCGTGAATGCGCCGTCCGCCTGCCACGCCAGGTCGGCGAGCGTCTCGCTGGGAAGCCGCTCCAGCAGGAGCCGGACCGCATATTCGGAGCCGGTGGCGGCCAACGCCAGGATCTTGCCGTTGCGCGGGGCCTGGACCTCGCGCCGCTTCACCTCGCGCCCCGGCGGCAGGTCATACCCGTCGGCGCCGCACTCGCCCGCCTCAATCCAGAGCGGAATCGCGGACGCCACCGGCAGCTTATCCTTGCCGCGCTCGCGATAATACATCCGGAGCTCGACGTACACTCCGGGATAATCGTCCCCGGCCCGATCATCAAGCTCGCCTCGGAACCGGACCTTGTCTCCCACCTCAACCGGGAAACCGATTCCCGGAAACTCGGGCAGCATCAGCGGCGCCGAATATGCCAGAAACAGGCGCTCCGGCTGGCCGGGGCAAAGCAGGTCCTTTCGCCCCTGGTTTTCCAGCGACGCGTGCAGCAGGAGCCGGCCGGGAACTTCCGCGCCGGACGCATCCGCCAGCCGCAGGCGGAAGGCCACGGCAGCGCCGGAAAGCGGCATGGTGTATTCCAGCGGCGTAGCGAAGCCCAGGCGCTGGACGCCGCCGCCCGCCGCCAACTTCACCGGGCCGGCGCGAAACAGCAGCGACGAGGTGGCCTCCTCAAGCTTGACCTGCAGAGTCGCGGACTTCGTCTCGGCGGCCCGAGCAGTCACCACCAAGGCACAAAGACACAACGAAGCACAAAGAGCCCGAAGCGGCATTCACGCGCCATTGTTTCAAAACATCGCCGCGCCCCGCAAGTAGCATAGCCTTCAGGCTGTGCCCGCACACGGCTTGCACAAATCGCGTGCGGTGGCGCCTGGGAGCGCGGGCGTCTCGCCTGCCGCGGCCGGCAACCTGATTCAAGTGAACAGCTCAGGTTCGGAGCTTGGAAGCGCGGAGAGAATGCCCAATGCCTGTTTTCTGAAAGCCGGGATGTCGTGTTCCACAGCCTCCCAGACCATTCGAAGACTCACGCCGAAGCGGATATGCAACAGATAGGCGCGATCATCCTTCACAGGGGCACCGCCTCGGCAAGGATACGGTCTCGAAGGTATGGACTCAAGCCGTCGTCGGCAAGCACATCGACCTTGCAGCCCAGCAATTGTTCCAGGTCCTGCCAGAAGCCAACCAGATCCAACAGGCTGCGTCCTTCGTCCATGTGCACAAGCAAGTCGATATCGCTGGCGGCAGCCGCTTCTCCACGCACGACCGAGCCGAACAACCGCACATTCTTCGCCCCATGCTGATTGGCGACCGCCAGGATTGCCGCCCGCTTGGATTTCAGAATTTCGCCGAAGTCCATTGCTTTGACCTCGAGGTGTATTGTACCGGAGAGTCGGCAAGGGGCGAAATGAGTGCCGGCCCGGCCGCGGCAACCGCCCGGCGACCGGCGGCTTGCGGTTGGCGCCCGCCAGTCGCCGGTTGCCGGCCGCTCGACGTCAGCCGCCGGCCGAAAGCCGTCAGCCGTAGGTGGTGGTGTTGTAGGGCTTGCCTTCGCGCTCCACCCAGTCCAGAAGCTCGCCCACGCCGGCGGTGGCCAGGGCGATGCTTTCACCACAAAGGCACGAAGCAGCTATCGCCGCAACCAAGAACGAAGCCGCAGATTTCGCAGATTCCACAGATTGGCCGCAGTGAAATCCGCGGATTCCGCGGATGAACGCGGATTCGCGGTTTGCCGACGACGTGGCCAAGGA
>JAPKYU010000092.1 GCA_026394175.1 Acidobacteriota bacterium
ACGCAGCCGCGCCGAGCGCGAAGCAGAAGCCCTTGAGCTGAAGCTCCGGCAACCCCGCAGCCGCGCCCAGCAGATCGCGACCGAGTACATCGATGACGAGATCGGCATCGTGATGCTTTCCGAGGGCGTGACCGTCAAGGAACTGGCCGAGAAACTGGAGCTGAAGGCCAAGGACCTGATGCAGCGGCTGATCAGCCGGGGCGTGTTCGCCACCATCAACCAGACCCTCGAGCCCCAGGTGGCCAAGGACCTGGCCCGCGATTTCGGCGCCGAAACCCGCGTCATCAGCTTCGAGCAGGAGACCATCGAGGCGGCGGTCCCGGAGGCGGCCGAGGAAGCCGGCGATCTGGTGGCCCGCCCGCCGGTGGTCACCATCATGGGGCACGTCGATCACGGCAAGACCTCGCTGCTGGACGCCGTTCGCGAAACCCACGTCACCGAGCAGGAAGCCGGCGTCATCAACCAGCACATCGGGGCCTACCAGGTGGAGATCAAGGGCCGCAAGATCACCTTCATCGACACCCCGGGCCACGAGGCCTTTACCCGCATTCGCGCGCGCGGCGCCAAGGTCACCGATATCGTGGTGCTGGTGGTGGCGGCCGATGACGGCGTGATGCCCCAGACGCTGGAGGCCATCGACCACGCCCGCGCCGCCAACGTCCCCATCATCGCGGCGGTCAACAAGATCGATAAGCCCGAAGCCATGCCCGACCGCGTCAAGCGGCAACTGGCCGACCGCGGCCTGATGCCCGAGGAATGGGGCGGGCAGACCGTCACCGTCGAAGTCTCCGCCAGGCGCAAGCAGAACATCGACCTGTTGCTGGAGATGATCCTGCTGGTGGCCGACATGCAGGAGCTGAAGGCCAACCCCAACCGGCCGGCCATGGCCACGGTGCTGGAGGCCAAGCTGGATAGAGGCCGCGGCCCGGTGGCCACCGTGCTGGTTCAGAACGGCACGCTGCGGGTCGGCGATCCGTTTATTGTCGGCCCGGTGTTCGGCAAGGTCCGCGCGCTGCTCAACGACCGCGGCCAGCAGTTGGACGGGGCCCCGCCTTCGGCGCCCGTCGAAGTGCTGGGTCTGGGGAGCCTGCCGCAGGCCGGCGATCAGTTCCAGGTGGTGACCGACCTGCTCAAGGCCAAGCAGATGGCCACCTATCGCGAGCAGAAGGCGCGCGAGGCGGCCCTGGCCCGCTCGGCGCGGCTCAGCCTCGATAAGCTGCACGAGCAGTTGAAGGCCGGCGCCGTCAAGGAACTGGACCTGATTCTGAAGGCCGACGTGCACGGCTCGGCCGAAGTGCTCGCCGAGACGCTCAACAAGCTGGGCACCGAGAAAATCAAGGTGAACATCATCCACAGCGGGGTCGGGGCCATCACCGAATCCGACGTGCTGCTGGCTTCGGCTTCCAACGCCATCATCATCGGCTTCAACGTGCGTCCGGAGCGCAATGCCTTGCAGACGGCCGAGCAGGAGAAGGTGGACATCCGCCTGCACACCATCATCTACGAGCTGGTGGACGAGATCAAAAAGGCCATGGTTGGGCTGCTGGAGCCTACCTTCCGCGAGGTGGCCCTGGGACGCGCCGAGGTGCGCGACACCTTCCGTGTTCCCAAGATCGGCACCGTCGCCGGCTGCTACGTGCTGGACGGGCGCGTGACCCGCGACGCCCAGGTGCGCCTGCTGCGCGACAACGTGGTCGTTTACACCGGCAAGGTCGTTTCGTTGCGCCGCTTCAAGGATGATGCCGGCGAAGTGAAGTCGGGCTTTGAATGCGGCGTGGGCCTGGAGAATTTCAGCGATGTCAAGCAGGGCGACGTGATTGAGGCCTTCGCCACCGAGCGGGTAGCCGCGGAAGTGCTCGCGTAATTCAGGCTACAGGCCACAGGCAACAGGTGCAGCGGGGTTTTCCTGTAGCCTGCAGCCTATAGCCTGCAGCCTTATTGTTATGACCATCGGGCTGCTCACCCTCGAGATTCATCTCCCCTACGCGCATTCCCTGAAAGAGAAACGGATGGTGGTGCAGCGGGTCAAGGAACGGCTGCGCGGCAAGTTCAACGTGGCGGTGGCCGAGCTGGACCACCAGGACCTGTGGCAGCGCGCGGTGATCGGCGTGGCCTCCATCTCCAGCAGCGAGACCAACCTGCGGCAGGTGCTCGACGGCGCCCAGGCCGAAAGCGTCCGGTTGTTGGGCGGCGACCTGGTCCATTCCGATATCGAGATTCTCTGAAGGGGTGTAGCCGCAGATTTCGCAGATTCCTCGGATTCAATCTCCGGAATCAGCGGAATCTGCGAAATCTGCGGCTCAGGCTTCCATGCGCGATCCGCACCGGGCCGAACGGCTGGCCGACGAACTCCGGATGCAACTGAGCGGGATCGTGGCCGAGATGGGCGACCTGCGCATCGGATTGGCCACCGTTACCGGCGTACATCTCTCGCCCGATCTGCGTCACGCCCGGGTGCTGGTCAGCGTGCTGGGCGAGGAGCAAACCCAGCGGCAGAGCGTCCGCCAGTTGCAGGCCGCCCGCCACTACGTCCGCCGCCGGCTGGCCCAGGATCTGGCCCTGCGCTTTACCCCGGAGCTTACCTTCGAGCTGGACCGCGGCCTGGAGTACACGGAACGGGTAGTGGAACTGCTGCGCCGCGTCGAAAAGCAGCGCCCCCCGGAATAGCTTCTCAGCACCAAGCGCCTGCCGTTACAACCGAAGATTCAACGCGGAGGCGCAAGCCTGCCCCGGCATGCCGGGGAGCACGCAGAGAAAGCGCAGAGAACAACACCCTCGGCATGACTCCGCGTCCCTGCGTTGTAGAGCCCTGGAATACCAAGGTGCAAATCTGTTGCGCTGATGCGCTTCATATCAGCAATCGTGACAGGCAGCCGGCGCAAATTCGATCTGCGTTTATCCGCGTTCATCTGCGTCCCGTTCGTGTTCAACCGCCGTCCAGGTTGGTGAGGCCGTATTGGCGGGCCAGCGCGACGGCGCGCTGGTACTCGGCCGTGGTGACGCGGCGGGACAACTCCGGATACTGCCGCGCGCGATGCTCGGGACGGTACTGCGCCATGATGCTGACGTAGGTGCCGCGGGTCAGCCGTTGGGCCACGAACTTCACGAATTTCTCGGTGCCCGCGATGTCCTCGGGCAGCACCAGGTGGCGGATGATAAGGCCGCGCAGCGCCACGCCCCGCTCATCGACCGTTAACTCGCCCACCTGCCGGTGCATTTCCTCGATCACCGCCGCGGCCACTTCCGGGTAGTCCCGCGCTTCGGCCGAATACTTGGCCGCCTTCTCCGGGTCGGTGTACTTGTAGTCGGGCAGGTAAATGTCGACGATGCCGTCGAGCAGGCGAATGACCTCGAGCGAGTCGTAGCCGCCGGTGTTATAGACCAACGGCAGGCGCAGGCCCATGCGGATGGCGTGGCGCAGGCCGCTGACGATGTTGGGCACCACGTGCGTGGGCGTGACCACGTTGATGTTGTGGCAGCCGCGCTCCTGGAGCGACAGCATCAGCCGCCCCAGTTGCTCGTCGCCGATGTACCGACCGTCGCCGCGGTGGCTGATCTCCCAGTTCTGGCAGTACACGCACAGCAGGTTGCAATGGCTGAAGAAAACGGTGCCGGAGCCGCCGCGGCCCACCAGCGGGCGCTCCTCGCCATAGTGCGGATGAGCGGAGGAGACCTTCAGCCGGCTGGTGGCCTGGCACACGCCCTTCTCGCCCTGGCGGCGGTTGGCGCCGCAGGCCCGCGGGCACAGCCGGCAACCGCTGTAGATGGCCTGCAACTGTTTCTCGCGCTCGGCCAGTTCTCCGGCGCGCTCCAGTTTCAGGTAGGCGGGAAGGAAATCGCTGCTGTTCATGCGTGGCAGGCCGGCCTTAGGCGCCGGACGCGAGCAGGCCGCGGGCAGCAACCCCACCAGGCCCAGGGCTGCCGGCGAGCCGCGAAGAAAGTGCCTGCGATCCATGGCCGTTGCCTGTGTCGCTCGATTCTACACCAGTTCAGCGGCGTCGTAGGGGGCGGGCCTTGCGCCCAGTGTCACTGAAGAGCGGTCCCCGAAGCCCCGCGGGCCGCGCGATGTTTTCAACTTAAAAAAAGACCGCATGAAATCGGCGGGACGTTGCGCGAGAATTACGTGCTGCACTCCGACGGACCCGGCAACGGGAAGTGCGAAAGCCTCCGGAAAATCAACAATTCTCACTTGACGATGACAGTATGCATTTGGGAAACTTCTAATCTCACTGCTGTCCGGCTATAACCCGAACAGGGTCAACTG
>JAPKYU010000266.1 GCA_026394175.1 Acidobacteriota bacterium
CGCGCCATGGCGGCCGGCAAGACATTCCGCGAGGATCTCTACTATCGGCTGTCGATGATCGAGATCAAGCTGCCGCGGCTGGCCGACCGCCGGGAAGATATCCCGCTGTTGCTGAAGCATCTTCTGGGCCGTTTTTCGGAACAGTATGGCCGGCCGTTTCGCGGGCTCACGCCCCGGGCGCAGGCCATCCTGGCCTGCCACTCCTGGCCCGGCAATGTGCGCGAGCTGGAAAACGTGATCGGCAGCGCCTGTATGCTGACCGGGCGCGAAGTGATCGACGTCAGTGACCTGGAGGAGCGGCTGCGCCGCCCGTCAAGCGGCGACGCCTGGGCCGACGAGGAGTTGTTGTCGCTGGAAGACCTGCAGCGCCGGCATGTGCGGCGCGTACTGGAGCGCGTAGAAGGCAATAAGGTGCGGGCCGCTGAGATCCTGGGCATTTCCCGCGCCACACTCTACCGCCTGCTCAGCGATCAACCCACGGACACGGAATCCGGCAGCTCGGGCAAGCGAGTGGTGCAGTAAGACCTGGACCCTCCCTGAAGGGCGTCGCCGACATATGTCTCATTCCTGGGCACGGTGCTGATTTTGAGACGTGCAATTCGTACCCATCCGGTTTCGAACCCATCCCAACCCGTTGAAAAAACGCCCGCGCTATGGAATCGCAGTCTGGCCGGCGGTGTGCATCGAAGGGGGTGCGTGCCCAACAGCGGCACAGCGGAGGGCGGATATGGAAAACGGACAGAGCACGGTCTTAATTGCGGAGGATAACGAAGCCATTCGTGAGCTGATGGGGGAATGGCTCAGGCAGCAGGGCCACCGGGTCCTGGCGGTTGAGGATGGCGAGGAGGCAATCCAAACCGTCCTGGCACAGCCCATCGATCTGGCCATCTTCGACGTGATGATGCCCAGGCGCTCGGGCTTCTCGGCCTGCCGGGCGGTCAAGGCCAGACCGGAAACCCGCTTGGTTCCGGTTGTCCTGGTGACGGGGTTGGAAAACCGCGAGGACCGGGTCCAGGGCATTGAATGCGGCGCCGACGATTTTCTGTATAAGCCGCTTCACCGGGAAGAATTGCTGGCGCGGGTGCGATCGCTGCTGAAGCTGAAGCAGTTCACCGATGAACTGGAGAACGCCGAGCTGGTGATTTGCAGCCTGGCGCTCAGCATCGAAGCCAAGGACCCTTACACCAACGGGCACTGCGAACGGCTGGCGAAATGGGCGGAAGCGCTGGGCCGGCGGCTGGGCCTGACCGAGGAGCAGTGCGTGGCCCTGCGCCGCGCCGGCGTGGTCCACGACATCGGCAAGGTTGCCATTCCCGAACCGATCCTGTTGAAACGCGGCCCCCTGACCGCGGAAGAAAGGGCCATCATGCAGTTGCATCCGGTGATGGGCGAGCGCATCTGCGCCCCGTTGAAGTCGTTTCGGGCCGTGCTGCCCATCATCCGCCACCACCATGAGAAGCTGGATGGCAGCGGATACCCGGACGGTTTGCGCGGCGAGCAGATTCCCCGCGCCGCCCGCATCCTGCAGATCGTCGACGTGTTCGACGCCCTGACCACCGACCGCCCCTACCACGCGGCGTTCAGCCGCGACGAAGCGCTGGCGGCGATAAAGCAGGAGGCGGAGCGAGGCTGGTGGGATGCCGGTCTGGTCACGGAATTCGAAGGCCTGCTTGGGGACCGCAAGGCGCCGGAACCGGCCCAGCGGTCGGTTCTCGACCTGCTGAACCCGCAGGCCGCGGCCACAGCCGGCGGACTGAATGGAGCCGTACCCCGCCTTCGTGACCTGGAACGGGAGGCGGTGATTCGCGCCCTGGTCTCCACCCAGGGCGACAAACAACTGGCGGCCCACCGCCTGGGCATCGGCAGAAGCACTTTGTACCGGAAGCTCAAGGAATACGAAGGCAGCGCCGAGGGGGTGTCTTTCCCGGCGGTGAAGGAGAAGGAGGTCCTATGTCCACAGCCACATATGTAGGCGAAATCTCCAGGTTCGCGGGCGGCTTCGCAGACCGGCGGACCACAACCCGGCCCGCCGCCAGCCCCATCGAAACATCCTGGGAGTCCCTGGAGCGCCTGGATTGGCACCTCTGGATACTGGCCGGACTGATGATGTTCGTGCTGGGCGTCAGCCTGCTGAGCTTCATGTTCCCGACCATCTTTTGGTTTGGCGAGGAACTGCCGGTCAAGGCGCCGCAAAGGGCCTTCTTCGGTTTCGCGGTGCTGCTCGCCCTGGCGCTGATCTACATGATGCAGCGGCAGGCGACGGTGCGCCGCTTGAAACGCCGCCTGTACCAGGCGCAACTGGCCGTGACTGCCGCCCAGCGCATGACCGATGAACAGACGTTCCGCTTTCTGCCCGGCGTCGGGCAGTTCCGGGACTCGCTGGCCATGGAGTATCTGCGCGCCTCGCGCTCTTCGTCGCCTCTGGCGGCCCTGCTGGCCGACGTAGCCGGCGGCACGCGCGAAGACCTGGGCCGGATCAGCGCTCTGTTCCGCAGTATGCAGCGACAGGGGGAGGCCGTGTTCCGGGTCGGCGACAACGGCCTGGCGATGATCCTGCCGGGCATGCCGGCGCAGCCGGCCTCTGCCTTTGCCGCCCTGGTTCGGGACCGCATCGGCGAAGTCGCGCCTGGCCTGGAGGTGAGGGTGAGCGCCTCGGCCTATCCCGAGCAGGTCGCCAGCCTATCCCAGCTTGAGAGCGCGGTGCGCGATCTGGCCGCCTGAGACGTAGCGCCCCGGCATTTTGCCTGATGTCACTTACCGCGCTGACGCCGGTTGGCTGGCCTGAGCCCGCTTTTAGCGGGCTTTCCCGAAGGGTTATTAGCCCAGGCGTTTACGCCTGGGAAGCGCAAGCACCCTATGTGCAGGCCGTTTCAACGGCCTTACCCGTCAGCGGCTTTAGCCACCTGAGCCGGCGGCTAAAGCCATTGATCGAGAAGCCCGCTGAAGCGGGCTCGTTTGAGATACTTGCGTTTCATACCAGCCGTAAACGGCTGGCCTATCAACCCTTCGGGGAAGCCCGCTGAAGCGGGCTCGTGTTCCTGGTAAGTGGCATTAGGCAGGATGCCGGCGCTACAGCGCTGCGGGGACCCGCCTTGTGACCGCCTATTCTCCCTTCTTCTTGGCGTGCGCTTTGATGACCTTGACCAGCGCGGCGGCGATCTGGTGCATGTCTTCCTCGTCGTAGGTGGGGTAGGCAAAGCAGGTGAAGGTGTGGCTTTCATGCCAGCGGGCGTTGGGTACTTCCACCCGCGTGTAATCGACGCTGGCCGGGCTGGCGTACTCCTTCGACCGGAAGGGGAAGCCCGAGCGGCCAAACGAGTTCCACTCCTGGAAGGCGCGCTCGGTGAAGCACTGCGGCCAGAAGACCTTCCAGCACGGGGCGCCTTCGGCCGCGGCGGCCTCGACGAACTGGCGGATGTCGCATTCCATGTTCTCGATGTCCAGGGAGAAGGCCATCACGTACCAGCCGTTGCGCCGCTCCCCGGTGTCCACCGGGAACAGCTTCACCTCCGGAAGCTGCCGCAAGGCCTGAATGACGATGTGGGCATTGCGGCGCCGCGCCGGCAGGTTCCAGTTGTCGATGCGCTCCAGCTCGGCCAGGCCGATGGCCGATTGCAGCTCGGTCATGCGGTAGTTCCAGCCCACCATGTTGTGGATGTAAGGCAGTTTCTGCTCCAGTTCCAGCAGGCTGAGCCGCTCCTTGACGTCGTAGCCGTGGTCGCGGAAGCTGCGCGCCCGCCAGGCCAGCTCTTCGCTGTCGGTGGTCACCATGCCGCCCTCGCCGCCGGTGGTGAAGGTCTTGTTCTGGCAGAAGCTGCAGCCGGCCATATCGCCCAGCGTGCCGGTCTTTCTGCCTTTATATTCGCCGCCGAAGGCCTCGGCGTTGTCTTCGATCACGTAAAGGTTGTGCCGGCGGGCGAACGCCAGGATCTGGTCCATGTCGCAGACGTTGCCGTAGAGGTGGACGGGCATGATGGCCCTGGTGCGCTCGGTTACCAGTTTCTCGGCCGACTCCACGCTGAGGCAGTGGTCTTCCAGGTTCACATCGGCGAAGCGGGGGACGGCGCCGGCCTGCACCACCGCGAAACTGGTGGCGATGAAGGTGTAACTGGGCACGATCACTTCGTCGCCGGGGCCGATGCCCAGGGCGCTGAGCGCCACGTGCAGCGCCGCCGTCCCGCTGGAAACACTGACGGCGTGCTTGCTGCCCTGCCAGGCGGCGAATTTCGACTCGAACTCCATCCCTTTCTTGCCGGTCCAGTAGTTCACCTTCCCGGACCGCAGCACGGCCTCCAGCGCCTGGATGGCCTGCTCGCTGAACTGCGGCCACCCCGGCAGCCTACGGGTGACTGCCTTGGGCCCGCCGTGAATCGCCAACGTCTGGTTCATGGCATCGTCCTTAAGCCCCAATTGTACCGGCAGACCGGCCAGGTGATGACGCTGCTGCTGGGATCGATCGCCTCGGTTTCGCTGATGGTCGGCGGCATCGGCATCATGAACATCATGCGGTGGTCTTCTCGATTGCCGTGGGGGTGTTCTCGGCTTTTATCCCGCCCGCAAAGCAGCGCCCCTACGTCTTTGTTACTACAGGCCGCGCATTAGTTGCTTCAGGCCTTCGGGCGTGAATTCGGGTGACTTGCAGTAGTCGATGATTTGCCGTTCGCGCGCAATCACTTTTTCGGCGGCGGCCGGGATGTGGCGGGCGATCTCGATGGGCAGCACCTGAACGCCGTGGCGGTCGGCGTGAATCAGGTCGCCCGTCCGGATGGTGAGCCCGCCGACTTCCACCGGCCCGCCGAAGTCGACCATGTACACATAAGCATGGGAAACAATGACGTGTTGAGCAAAGAAGTGGAATCCCAGCGGTCCGACCTCGTTCAGGTCGCGGACACCGCCGTTGGTCACGGCGCCCGCGCATCCCAGCGCCTTGTGGATATTGCCCTGCACCTCGCCCCAGAAGGAGCCGACCGCCGGCGGGTCGTCCAGGTCCTGGATGACGACGACCCGGGGCAGCGGCGTCATCAGGATGAAGTCCCACCAGTCGAAATTGACGGCCGGCTTGTCGGCCGGCGCCGGCGGCCTGGCGGCCCGCATGCGCGCCGTCACGGCATAGCCGGCCATCACGCCCAACTCCGGGAAGATACAGCGGATTTCGGGGCGCATGAATCCGGCGCTGCGCGGGCGGACGTTGAGGGTCTCGATGGCATTGGCGACGGTCGGCGCGTCGTAACGCTTCAAGGCCAGCAGCTCGCTCCAGGTCAATGGCGCGGCGGGCCCCGGCGGCGCCGCGGCTACTGCGGCTGCTCCCGCTCCGGCCTGCAGGAATTCCCTGCGGTTCACGTCGTCCTGCTCCTCGTCGGCCATCGGTGTCTCCCTGAAGACTCTCAAGTTCCCCGCGAGTATATCACTGCCGGACGACGACGCCCGCCGTCAGCCGAAAGCCGTCAGCCGGTCTTTCTGCGCTACCATAGCGGCATGAATCGCCGCAGCTTTCTTGCAGGCGCGCTCGGGTTGACAGCCGCCGCACCGCTTGCCCGGGCGCAGGCATCCAGGCCGAACCACCCCATCCGGCTGGGCGGCCCCATTTACGTCAAAAGCGACGACCCGGAAGAACTCGCGCTCGCCCATCGAAAACTGGGATACCGGGCGGCGTATTGTCCGAAGCTCTCGCTCAACGACAGCGGGCGAATCCGCGCGGTTTCCGAGGCCTATGCCAAACACGGCGTGGTGGTTGCCGAAGTGGGCCGCTGGGTCAACCTTCTCGACGCCGACCCCGAAAAACGTAAGGCCAACCTGAAGACCGTGACCGAGGGCCTGGCGCTGGCCGAGGCCGTGGGGGCGCGCTGCTGCGTGGATATCGCCGGCTCGTTCCACAAGACCGTTTGGTACGGCCCGGACCCGCAGAACCTCTCGCCGGCATTCCTCGACGCCGCCGTCGAGAACGCCCGCAAGATCATCGATGCGGTCAAGCCCGGGCGGGCCGCCTTCTGCTACGAGATGATGGGCTGGTCGCTGCCCGACGGCCCCGCCTCGTACCTCAAGCTGATCAAAGCAGTGGACCGCAAAGCATTCGCCGTCCACCTGGACCCCTGCAACGTGGTGAATTCGCCGCTCCGCTTCTACCGCAACACCGACCTGCTCAACGAGTGCTTTGACGTGCTCGGCCGGTGGATCGTCAGTTGCCACGCCAAGGACCTGAAGTGGGAAGTGGAAATGAATGTGCACTTCGTGGAGGTTCGGCCGGGCGCCGGCTCCATGGACTACACCACCTACCTGCGCCGGCTGGCCGGCCTTTCGCACGACACTCCGCTGATGCTCGAGCACCTGCCCAACGCCGAAGAATACGACCGCGCCCGCGCGCACCTGTTCGATTTGGGAAAGACGATCGGCGTGAGCTTTGAAGCCTGAAGAAACGATTCCGCAGATTTCGCAGATTTCGCAGATTGGCTGTCACGCCCGGTACACCACCTGGACGCCTGCGCGCCAGGATTCGTTCAGGCCGATGCGCCGGATGGGGACGTCAGGAGAGAGATAACGCAAGACAACTTCATTGTGCGTGTGGAATTCGAAGGCCGGGGCGACCAGCCACAACAGCGGCGCCTCGGGGCGCAATTCGACGCCCGGGAAGTAGCCGCACCGCCGGAAATCGCCGCGCTCGAAATGCCACTTCACGCGCATCCAGTAGTCGAGCGCCTGCATCGGCAGGTTCGGGTCGGAGGAAGCTTTCAGCTCGATCACCACCAGCCTGCCGGCGCGGGTGGCGGCCAGCAGGTCGATGATACCGCGATGCCCGCCGAGCATTGCCGGCACTTGGGAATACACATGCGCGGGGTCGAGCTCGGCGGAAAGCGCGCTGATGTCGGCGGCCAGCAGCGACTCCAGCCAGCGTTCCGGCTGCGCGGTGTAGAGCGGATCGTGCCGTTCGGGTGAATCCCCGGAGCGCACCTCCGCGATGTGGACGGCCAGCGCTTCGGCTTCGAGCAGCGTTTCGGGCGTGAGCGGGCGCCATTCCTTGCCGAAGCCGAACACCGGACCGTCCGTCGTCAGGTGCGCAAACTCCAGTCCGCGAATGCGGCAGGCCGGGCCGCTGGTTGTCTGAACCAGCTCTACTGCCGGGAGTTCGGCCAGTTGGCTTAGAAGGCCCCCGAAAACGGGGAAGCGGGAACCAACCAGGGGCAGCTCTGTTGCCAGGTTCGCGTAATCGATCTCCTCGGCGCGCCGCACTTCGTCATCCGGCGAAAAGGCGAACAACTCATACTGCGCCAGCTCGCGGTTCAGGAAGCGCCAGCGCAGCGCCGTGCCGGCCACGTATTGTTCCGGCAGGAACAGTTTCAAGCCGGTCAGCAGGCGCCGGCTGCGGACCAGGGACGAGGAGCGGCGCAGGTGCTCCAGCCAGGCCAGGCCCTGTGTCAGCGCGCCGTCGGTGGCCTCCTCGCCTGCCTGCTCGGCGCAGGCCGCCACCGCCCACGCGGTCTGCCCCTGGCGGAGCACGGCGCGAACGGTGTTCGTGGAGAAGGCGTGCTCCAGATCGCGCTCAACCGAAAGCTGCTCCACCTTCCAGCCGGGAAACTGCTGGGCCAGCATCTTGCGCAGGCGGTCGGCGAAGCGGCTGCGCGCCGCCTCGCGGCGCAATAAGGGAGCGTCTTTGGCCGAGGCCAGGATGCGAACGGCGCCCTGGCCCGCTCCAAACCGCCGGTAGCCCAGCACCAGCTCGTGTTCTGTTTCCTTGCGGATCTCGACCACGCGCCGCACCAGACTGCGCGCATCGTCCCAGGCCTCCAGCAGCACCTTGCCCTGCCGCACCTCGACGCTGAAGCGCTCCGGCTCCAGCGGCATGGTTTCGCTTTCTTCCTTGATTACGGGGCGGTGCAGGCGGCAGGCCTCGATGAAGGCCAGTATCCGATCGCGCAGTTCCTCAGGCGTCATGTCACCACAAAGTCACAAAGGGCACAAAGAACACCAAGAGATTCCTTTGTGCCTCTTTGTGTTCTTTGTGCCTTTGTGGTTTTCATTTTTCCGGTTGATCGACCAAAACGCCCTTGTCGAGGTGCAGCACTCTGCCGGCGTGGCGGGCGGCGCGCGCGTCGTGCGTGACCAGCAGGACGGTTTTGCCGAGCTCGCGGTTCAGGCGCGCGAAAATCTCGAGCACTTCCTCGGCGGAGTGCGCGTCCAGGTCGCCGGTGGGCTCGTCGGCCAGCAACAGCGTGGGATCGGCGACGAAGGCGCGCGCGATGGCCACCCGCTGCTCCTCGCCGCCGGAAAGCTGCCGGGGATAGTGCTCGGCCCGGTCCTCCAGCCCCACCAGCCGGAGGGCCGTTTGCACGCGCCGCTGCCGCTCGGCGCGCGCCAGCCGCGTGAGCAGCAGCGGCAATTCGACGTTCTCGAAGGCCGTCAATACCGGGATGAGGTTGAAGGTCTGGAAGACGAAGCCGATGTGCTCGTTGCGCCAGCGGGCCAGTTGGCTCTCGCTCATGCGCGCCGGCTCGACGTCCAGCACGCGCAGCCGGCCGCCGGTGGGCCGGTCGATGCCCGCCACCAGGTTCAGCAGCGTGGATTTGCCGGAGCCCGACGGCCCCATCAAGGCCAGAAAATCGCCTTCGGCCACTTCCAGCGAGATGCCATCCAGGGCCCGCACCTCGTTGGAATCCCGCCGGAAGACTTTCTCAACATGATCGACTTCGATGAGCGCTTTATTCATAACGCGGTCTAGCCGCAGATTTCGCAGATTGCACAGATTCGGAAATCTGCGGGATCTGCGCAATCTGCGGCTAAGGGTTCATTTGACACGCAGCCGCTGGCCGCTTTTCAATGCGGCGGGGCTGCCGACCACCAGGGTCTCATCGCCGTTCAGGCCGGAGGCTATGCGCACCGAGCCGCCCATTTCCTCGCCGGCGGTCACCAGCTTGATGACGGCGCGGCCATTCTCGACCGCCATCACCGCGCTCTTGCCATCGGCTTGAAACAGCGCGGAGCGGGGCGCCAGCAACTGGCGGACGCTGGCCTGGCCGGCGCGCGGGTCCTCGAACGACACTCGCGCGTTCATCTCCGGGCGCAGGTAGGCGTCCGGGTTCTTCACCTGCACCTTCACCTGCACCGTCGCCTTCTGGCGGTTGGCCTGGGGCGCGATCTCGGCCACCACGGCGCGGTAGCGCCGGTCAGGGAAGGCGTCGGGAACCACGGCGCAGGGCTGGCCCAGCGAAACCCGCGCGAATTCGGTCTGGCTGATGTCCACCTCCACCTGCAGGTCGTTCAGATCGGCCAGGGAGACCACCGAGGATTTGGCGCCGGTCTCGCCGACAAACATGGTGGTGACCATTTCGCCGGTTTCGACCAGCCGCTCCAGCACCGTCCCATCGATCGGCGAGCGGATCTCGGTGGCGTCGAGCATCGTTTCATAGTAGCGGAGGGCGCCCCGGGCCTGCTCGACTAGGGCGCGGCCCTGGTCGATTTCCTCGCGGCGCGGCCCCTGGTGCACCAGTTCGTAGTTCTTGTGCGCCTGCTCGGCCTGGGCGCGGGCCATGTCGAGCTGATCGCGCGCCCGGTCCAACTCCTGCTTCGAGACCACGCCGTCGCGGTCGAGGCCGCGGGTGCGATCGTAATTGGTCTGCGCGTTCCGGAGGTTGGCTTCCGTTTCATCGGCGCGGGCGCGGGCCTGCTGGATTTCCTCGGGGCGGGAGCCGGTCTGGAGCTGCGCCAGGCGCGCCGCGGCGGCCTGGAGCGCGCCGCGCGCCTGCTCGACCTGGGCGCGGTACTCGGTATTGTCCAGCCGCACCAGCACCTGGTCCTTCTTCACCCGGTCGCCCTTCTCGACGCCGATCCAGGCCACCCGTCCCACTACCTTGGAGCCTAACTGGATCTTGTGATGGGCAACGACGTAACCGCCGGCCACCAGCACCGTGGCCGCTTCCTTGACCTCGATGGTTGTGAGGCGCGCCACGTCGACGGCCTGCGGGCCGGCGCCCCGCCACAGCAGGCCGGCGGCGCCCACCGCCACGGCCGCCACCAGGAGTTTCCACGCCCAGCCGGGCAGGCCGCGGCGCGGGCCGGGCCGCCGGTCGCGCTCAATTCGCAGTGATTCCAGCTCCTTGGACAGTGTGTCACTCATACAGAAAGCTGTCAGCTATCAGCTATCAGCTATCAGCATACGCCATAAGTTATCGGCCGGGATTGTCCTGGCCAAGCTTTCCGATCGGGCCGCGGCCGGGGGTACGGGACGCCCGCTTACCCTTGCGGCTAGGTTCGTGCTGCAGCTAATGGCTGATAGCTGATAGCTGACAGCTTATAGCTGATAGCTTCTATTACCCGCGCAGGCCTTCCACCAGCGAGCGGCGGGCGGCCAGGCGCGCCGGCAGCAGACCCCCAACGACTCCGACGGCCACGGCGAACAGCAGCCCCCGGATGAACAACTGCGGCGTCACGCGAAAGTGGAAACTCAATTCCGCAAAGGTATAGAAGTTCATGGCGCCGGTGGACAGTCCGTGAAGCGGCAGCGCCAGCAGGCAGCCCAGCAGGCCGCCGGCGGCGGCCAGCACCGCCGACTCCAGCAAAAACGCCAGCAGCACCGCCCGGCGCGAGAAGCCGAGCACGCGCAGCACCGCGATTTCGTGCGTGCGGTGGGCCACGGTCGCATACATGGCGTTCATGGCCGCAAAACAGGACCCGATGGCCATGACCATGGCGATGAAGGTGCCCAGCACCTTGATGGGCATGGAGGTGCGCATCTGCTCGCGGAAATAATCGTTTTCCACACGGGCCTGGAGATGCAACTGGCGGTCGTCGCTGATGCGCCGGCAGAGTTGGTCGGCGGCGGCCGCGTCCGCCGCCCGCAGCAGTACCGAAGAGTAGACCTCACGCCGGTTGAACTCGTCGCCGACGGCGCCGACGTCGGCCCACAGCTCGGAGTCATAGGCGCTGCCTCCGGCCTCCGTCAGTCCCACCACGGTCCAATCGCCAAGGCCGAAATTCAGCGCCGAGCCGAGCTTGAGGTTGAAGCGGCGGGCAAGCGTTCTGCTGGCCAGCAACTCACGCAGCCCGCCGCGAAACATCCGCCCCTCGACCAGGCGCACCTGCTCGCGCAGGGCCAGTCCGGCCGGTGTCATTCCGCGGATGCTCACGTGCGTTTTGTCCCCGCCGGCCCGCGGGATGAAGATCAGCACCAGCAGTTCTGGCGACACCAGCGCCTGGCCGTCTCCGTACTTCGCAACCCCAGGCAGATACTTGAGCGTTTGCAGCGCGGGCACCGACACGGCGCTGTTGCCTTCCACCTGCGATCCCTGGCGGATGACCACGATGTTCAGAGGGTGGCCGGTGAGGGCGAAGACGTTCTCCAGGCCGCTCACCAGCGCCAGTATGGACACGAACACCGCGACGCTGGCCGCCACGCTGACGATGGCCATCGCCGTCCCCGTCCGCCGCACCAGCAGGCTGCGCAGGTTGTACTTGAGCGGTATCGCCATAAACCCAGCTATCAGCTTTCAGCTATCAGTCGTCAGCCGCTAGGCTGATAGCTGAGAACTGATAGCTGATAGCTGTCTTATCCGACGTGGCGCAAGGCCTCGGCAATCGGCATCCGGCAGGCGCGGAACGCGGGAACAGCCGAAGCGGCAGTGCCGATGACCGCGGCCAAAACCATCCCCAGCGCCAGGCCCTCCGGCTGCACGCGCAACTGGATGATCCAGCCGCCGGTGAGCTGCTGCAGGTCAACGGTCGAATACAGCAGCTTCGCGCCGCCGCAGCCCAGCAGGCCGCCCAACATGGCAATCGACAGCGCTTCCGCCAGCAACAGGGTGAAGACCAGGCCGCTGGTGTAGCCGAGTGTCTTCAGGATGGCTACCTCGGCGGTCCGTTCGCGGATGGTCATGGCCATGGTGGCGGCCGTCACCAGCAGAATCGTGAACACCACCACGGCCGAGATGGCGCCGATGAACAGCTTCACGTTGCCGAGCATGGAGCTGAAGGTGAGCTGGAAAGCTTTCTCGGTTTCGGTCTTGGTGGGCGCGGTGCTGTTACGGAATTTCCCGTCCACGGCCTGCGCGATCCGCGGAACCGCCTGGAGCGATTCCGCCTGGATCACATAGAAGCCGGCCACGTCCCGCGTCCTCATCGTCTTCACGATCATTTCATTCAGATAGTCGTAATGAAACACGAGGACGGCTTCGTCCGGCAGGTTGGGCGAGGTGAAACTGCCGACCAGCTTCAGCTCCGCATCGAACGGAAAAAACGTGCCCTTCAGGGTGATGCGGTCGCCGATCTTCCAGCCAAAGCGCTTGAAGAGGCGCACCCCGGCCACCGCCGCCGTTCGTTCCCGCTCGAAGGCTTCCCGCTGGGCGGGATCGATTCTCCACTCGCTGTAAAACTTGAAGAGCTTGTCGGCGTCGTCGGCGAACTGCGCAAAGAAATTGCGCTCGTCGATGTAAATGCCGCCGAACCAGTGGGAGGTCATCACGTCCTTGACGCCGGGAATCTGCCGGATCTGTTCCTTATAGGCCAGCGGCAGCCAGTTGGCGATGGAGACGGCGTGGCGGGTGATCAGGCGCAGGTCCGACTCCGCGGTGATCGTCGTGGCCTGCAGCTCATAAAGGACAGTGTGAAGGGTGACCAGCAGGAAGAGCGACGCGCCCAGGCCCAGCACTGTCAGAATCGTGCGCCGCTTGTTTCGCAGCGTGCTCTTCAGTACCAGGCCGGCAAATTTCATAAACAGGCTGTAGAGTTGATTTCGGATTGCGGATTTCGGATTGCGGATTTCGAACAGTCCCAAATCCGCAATCCGAAACTGAAGGTCTCCATGCCTCCGGTCTCAGTTCATCCGTCGGAGAATCTCGCTGATGATGGCATCCACCAAGCCGGGAACAGCCTTCAGGGCCGTCATGCCCGCCTTATCGAAGCCGCCTTCGACGGCGGCACGCACCATCTCCGGGTCGAGCGCTACGCGCGCCTGCGGGGGAGCGGCGGCTTCGGCCGGGACCGGTTCTTGCGCGGGGATGGCCTCCGGCGCCGGTTCCGCCGGGATCGCCGCGGCAGCCTCGGCTACCGCCGCGGCCCGCGCTTCGACAGGGGGCTCCGCTGCCGGGGCTGGCTCCGCTGCGGCCGTTGCCTCCATGGGCTCTTCGACGTGCTTCAGCAGGTCGCCCCAGTCGGGGGCGCTTTCCGGGGCGAGAGCGGCGCCGTCCATCGCTGCCGGTGGCCCGAACAACGCCCGGTCAGCTTCGGTCACTTCGGCCGGCTCTGCCGCCCAGTGGAGGGCGGGCGGCGCAGCCGGCGCTTCTTCGGCGGCGGGAGGTGGTTCTTCGAGAATCAGCTCGGCCGTCGCGGCGGGCTCCACCGGCAACTCGAACTCGGTGGAGGGCGCTTCGGTGGTCAGCTCGAAGCCGGCCGAAGCGGCCGCCTGGGTTTCGATCTCAGGGACCACAGCCGCAGGCGGTTCGGCGGCCTCCGCAGGTTCCGGCGTAAGCTCAACTTCGAGTTCCTCGGCCTGTGTTTCCAGTACGGCGGGGGCTTCCACGGCCGGTTCGGCCGGAAACGCGAACTCCGCTGCCGCGGGCGCGGCTTCTTCAAACGCAAAGGGAGCTGCCGCTTCCGGCGCGGGAGCAACCTCGAAGGCCTCCACGGCCGGGGGCTCGGGCAGGGCGGCCTCCTCCGCGAACATACCGAACGCAGCCTGCGCCAGGTCCTCCGGCACCTCGACAGGAGTCGGGTGTAGGGCCGCGAATTCCATTTCCGGCATTGCGCTTTCGGGGGCCGGCGGGGCGGCCTCTTCGGGTGGAGGAGGCGGGGGCGGCGGCGGGGCCGCCGCTTTCTTCTGTTGTTCGGCTACCTTCAGCGCCCCCTTCACCATCGCCAGCATCTTGCTGGCCTCGAAGGGCTTGGTCAGCACGCCGTCGGCTTGCACACGCTCGCCCTGCGAGGGGTCGTACGGCTCCAGTTGTCCCACCACCAGGATGACGGGCAGATGGCTGGTTTTCGGATCTGTCTTGACGAAGGCGCACAGCTCGTAACCGGTACGGCCGGGCATGAAGACGTCGGCCAGCACCAGATCGAACCCGCCGCCCGTCAGCTTCTTGACCGCGGCTTCGCCGTTACTGACCGTCACCACCTCGAAGCCTTCACCCGTAAGGATTTTCGTTCCCATGCGCTGGGCATGCGTACTGTCGTCGGCGAGCAGGACCCTCGGCACTGCGATTCCCCCTAAAATGCGCAATTTGGGGAATTTAACCATGTCGCGGCCCGCCTGACAAGGTTAATCGTGCGGCTGACGGCTGACGGAAAAACCTGAGCCGACAACCGATAGCTGACAGCCGTCAGCTCATTGCTTGACGATAATCCGGAAGCGACGGACGATGGAGAGATGAAGGTCATTACGCGTTTCACCTTGTCGTTCCTGCTCGCCTTTCTGTTTTCAACCAGCCTTCTGCCCGCCGAAGAGGGCATGTGGACGTTCGATAACCCGCCGGTCAAGCTGATCCAGCAGCGATACGGCTTCACGCCCGCCGCGCAGTGGCTCGAGCATGTCCGGCTGTCTTCGGTGCGCTTCAACGACGGCGGTTCCGGTTCCTTCATCAGTCCGACCGGCCTGGTGCTCACCAACCACCACGTGGCCATGGGGCAATTGCAGAAGATGTCGACCGAGAAACAGGACTACGTCAGCGACGGCTTCTACGCGCGCACCCCGGCCGAAGAGGTAAAGTCGCCCGACCTGGAACTAAACGTCCTCATGTCGATGGAGAACGTAAGCGCGCGCGTCCGGGGCGCGGTGAGGCCCGGCATGAGCCAGGAAGAAGCGCTCCCGGCGCGCAAGGCGGAGATGGCCCGGATCGAGAAGGAAAGCCTCGACAAGACCGGGCTGCGCTCCGACGTGGTTTCGCTTTACCAGGGCGGCGAGTACTGGCTCTACCGCTACAAGAAACACACCGACGTGCGGCTGGTGTTCGCGCCCGAGAAGCAGGCGGCCTTCTTCGGAGGCGACCCGGACAATTTCACCTACCCGCGCTACTGCCTGGACATGGCCGTGTTCCGCGTCTACGAAAGCGGCAAGCCGGTGAAATCGGCGCACTTCCTGAAGTGGAACGCGAAGGGGGCCGCCGACGGCGAGCTGGTGTTCGCCTCCGGGCATCCCGGCCACAGCGACCGCCTGCGGAGCACGGCGCAGCTCGATACCCTGCGCGAGTTCTATTACTCCTATGCACTCACCTCCCTGAAGCAGCGCATCGCGGTGCTGCGGGGCTACGCGGCTCAAGGCCCGGAGCAGGCGCGCCAGACCACCGATGATGTTTACGGCCTCGAGAATACCGTGAAAGCGTACGAAGGCGAGTACCAGGGCCTGCGCGACCCGCGGGTCATTGCGAAAAAAGCGGCCGAAGAAGCGGAGTTTCGCGGGAAGATCGCCGCCAACCCGCAATGGCAGCGCGAATACGGCGGGGCCTGGGATGCCATCCTGGAAGCCGAAAAGAAATACCGCGAGAATTTCAAGCAGGTGCGCCTGCGCCTGGTCCGCGGCTCGGAGCTGGCCGGCGTTGCCACCACCATCGTGCAGTACGTCGCGGAGGTGGCCAAGCCCGATTCCCAGCGCCTGGACGGCTATCACGAATCGCAGCTCGAATCCTTGCGGTTCCAGTTGTTTTCCCCGGCGCCGTTTTATCCGGCCATGGAGGAGGCGCTGCTGGCCAACAGCCTCCAGGAGTCGCTGGAGGGTTTGGGAGCCGGCGACCCGTTCCTCAAGGCGGCGCTCGACGGGCGGACGCCGGAGGCCGCCGCGAAACAGGCCCTGGACGGCACGCGCGTGGTTGACGCCGCGTTCCGCAAGTCGTTGATCGAAGGCGGGGAGAAAGCGGTGGCCGCCACCCCCGACCCGCTCATCCAGTTCGCCCGGCGCATCGACCCCGTGCTGCGCGCCAGGCTGAAGTGGTTCGAAGACAACGTGGAGAGCGTGGAGACGGCGGCGGGCGAGAAGATCGGCGCCGCCCGCTTCGCCGTCTATGGCAAGTCGCTCTACCCGGATGGCACCTTCACCCTGCGCCTCACCTATGGGTCGGTCAAGGGCTATGCCATGAACGGCACCATCGCGCCGCCCAGGACCACTCTGTACGGCCTGTACGACCGCTCCGAGGGCTTCGACCACAAACCGCCGTTCGACTTGACGGCGCGGTTTATTCAGGGCCGGGAGCGGCTCAACCTGGCTGCGCCGTTCAATTTCGTCGCCACCCTGGACGTGGTCGGCGGCAACTCGGGCTCGCCGGTGATCAACCGCAAGGCCGAACTGGTGGGCCTGGTCTTCGACGGCAATATCGAAAGCCTGGTCGGCAATTTCGTCTTTAACGCAGAGAA
>JAPKYU010000690.1 GCA_026394175.1 Acidobacteriota bacterium
GCTCGGAACGCTGTCCTGGGAAATGACCAACGGGACCGAGGCGCCGGGGGGGACGCCGCTGGGGATCTGCACGTTCACCTGGTAGAGGCCGACAAAACCAGGAGTAAGACCGGCATAGTGTACCACGGCAGGCTGGCCGCCGATCATTACTTGCACCGGGGTCACGACTTTTGCCAGCGTACCGGCCGGCGCGGGTTCGCCCGAGCGCACCGCTGGGGTCGTCGCGCCCAAGCCGGTGCAGTACACCACCACCACGTCGCCCGCTTTCGCCGCGTTGCTGCTGTCCACCAGGCGGTTCGCCACATCCATGATCACGCCCTGCCCCTTGCCATCCTGCGTGGTGGTGAAGATGCCCGGCCGCGCCGTGGCCACCGTGATCGTCTCCGGCACGGTGATCGCGTCCGAACTTTTCACCACGGCCTGGTAGCGCGTGTTCGGAGCAAGCTCGAACGGCAACTGGGCGTTGATCTGGCCGTCGCTCGAATAGAACAGCGGAACATCCATGCCGGCAATGGTGAGAGTGGCGCCCGCCAGCGAAGTGGGCAGCGGCAGGTTGGCCGCGCCTAGAGCGCCGGTCGCCAAGTTACGCCCGAATACCGAGACAATGCTGCCCGGGGCCAGTGGGCTTGCCGGGGCGAAGCTGGCGGCGTGCACGATGCCGCCGGAGTACAGCGCCGGGGCGCGGGCGTTCTCCGGCACGCCGCCGCGAGCGCGGATTTCGGCCGCTGCCAGCGGCGCCAGGTCCGCGCGCACGGTGATGGTCACGTCGACGCCTGCTTTGATCGGCCGCCAGGTGCCGGTATAGATGCCGTTGCGCAGGCTGGTGAGAACCAGCACCGGCTCGCCGGTCGAAAAGGCAGCCACGACGGTGGCATTCGGGACCGAACTGCCGCAATCATCCACCACCTGGACTTCGATAGGCGTGGGCCAGCCGGCGGGCGAGGAGAAGCCGCCGACGGTGGTGCGCAGCATGGCGTAGAGCTTCTTGGGCGCGCAGGTGACGGCGTCACTGGGAGCGCGGGCGTCCCCGCCCGCAACCCATGGGAGTGGGATGTTCTCGATCATGCGGGCGGGGACGCCCGCGCTCCCAGGGACGGCGCTCCCAGGGGCGACGACGAACAGCACGTTGACCACCTGCGAGGGGCTGCCATCGTCGAACAGCAGGGTGAGCGAGCCGCGATATTCGCCGCGGGTGAGCGAGCCGAGCGTGGGCTGAACGGTGACGGTAGCCGATTCGCCGGGCAGCAGCGTCAGGTTGCGCGGGCGGGCCTCGAGCCAGCTCGCGCCATCGAAGGTGAACACGCCGCCGCGCACGCCGACCGCGCGGGTGCCGGCCGTTGCCAGCCGCATGGTCTGCGAGCCGGGTGAGGAAGCGCCTTCGCGAGCGACAAAGATCAATCCCGTCGGGCGCACCAGCACGCCGGGGTTTGCGCCCGCCGGCAGCACGTTCATATCAACCGTAACAAGTTGCGGCGAGTTGTTGGCCGCCTGCGCCCGCACGCGAACTAGGCCGCTGTAGCGCCCCGTGCGGAGCGAACCCGGACTGGCGCTCACGTCCACCATCGGAATTTCCATGGCATCGGCCTGGGTGCTGCCGCTCGCGGGCGTGACGCCCAACCATGAGCCGCCGGTCAGCGTGCTGGTTTCCACCGTCCAGTTCATCAGCCCCTGGCCGGTGTTCAGGATGCCGAAGCTCTGCGCGGGGATGGTCGTGCCGCCTTCGACGCCGGTAAAGAGCAGCCCGGTCTGGCTCAGCAAGATGGTTTGCGCGGGCTGCGCGACGAGCAGCGTGACCGGGACGTCAGACGACACAGGCTGGAAGCCTGTGCCACTGGCCGAGACCCGCACCGTGCCGGTGTAGACTCCGGCCGGCAGGCTGCCGGGCGCCACGTTGATCTGAAGAGGAGCGGGATTGCCGGCTGAGGCCGTGCCCGAAGCTGGTGAAATGCTCAGCCATTGCACAGCCTGAAGGCTATGCCACTCTGCCGTCCAGTTCAGCGTGCCGCCGCCCGAATTGCTCACGCGAATCGAGCGGCTGATCGGCGCGTTCGAGCCGGCCGGCGCCTCGATGGTCAACTCCGCCGGCTCGACGGTAAGCGTGGGCGCGGAGGCCGCCTCCACCGTCAGGTCCACAAACACGCTGAGGAACGGCGGCATGGCCGCGGAGGCCGCCACCAGCACCGAGCCGCGATACTTGCCGGGCGCGAGGCCGGCGACGTTCACGCTGACGGCGATGCTGGCCGGCACGGCTCCGCTGTTCGGCGAGACCACCAGCCAGGCGCCACCGCTTTCGGTGGTGGCGGCGGCGATCCAGGCCAGCCCCGTCGCGCTGCTCGAGACATCCACCAGGCGCGCGCCGACGGCCGGCGTGCCGGCTGCGACGCTGAAGCTCAAGCTTGTCGGCGATACGGAAAACGACGGCGTGGTGGCGAACACCTCGCGCACGCGGTCATTGAGCGTGTCGGCGATCAGAATGTTTCCCAAGCTATCCACGGCCACGCCCAGCGGCTGGTTCAGCGCGGCGGCGGTGGCCGGGCCGCCATCGCCCGCGAACCCCGCCGTACCGCTGCCCGCCAGCGCGCTGATGACGCCGCCCGCCACGCGCCGAACGCGGTGATTGAAGGTGTCGGCAATCAGCAAGGCGCCGTTGCTGTCCAATGCGACGGCGCCGGGCGTGTTCAGCGACGCCGCCGTGGCCGCGCCGCCGTCGCCCGTGTCCCCAGCCGTGCCGTTCCCGGCAACGGTCGAGATCGTGCCGCCGGACGTGATGCGGCGAACGCGGTGGTTGGCCGTGTCAGCAACGTATAGATTGCCGGCGCTATCCACCGCCAAGCCGCCCGCCGAGTTGAGCAGCGCCACAGCGGCCGGGCCATTGTCACCCGAGGAGCCGGGCACCCCGTTGCCGGCCAGCGTGCTGATGACACCGGCGGCGCTCACCTTGCGGATGGCGTGGTTGCCTGTATCAGAGATGTAGACGTTGCCGGCCGTGTCGGCGGCCACGCCGCCGGGCCGGTTCAGCGTAGCGATGTTGGCGGGACCGCCGTCGCCTGAGTATCCGGCCACGCCGGCGCCGGCCAGCGCAGTGATCGTTCCGTTGGCGTCGATCTTGCGCACCCGGTTGTTGCCCGTGTCGGCGACGTAGATGTTGCCGATCGCATCCAGCGCCACGGCCGCGGGCGAATTGAGCGCGGCGGCAGCAGCCGGGCCGTTATCGCCCGAATATCCCTGCGTGCCGTTGCCCGCCACTGTAGCGATGACGCCGGCGGCGTTGACGCGGCGCACCCGGTGATTTCGCAGATCGGCAAGGTAGAACCGGCCGGCGCTGTCGGCGGCCAGCCCCTGCGGGCCGTTGAGCGAAGCGCCGATGGCCGCGCCGCCGTCGCCCGAGAACTTGTAGAAGCCGCTTCCGGCAACCGTGCTGACCTTTCCGCCAAGAGCGGCCTTGCGCACCCGGTTGTTGAAGGTGTCGCCCACGAAGACGTTGCCGTAGGCATCGATGGCAACCCCTTGTGGTTGGTTGAACGAAGCGCTCGATGCCGGCCCGCCGTCGCCCGCCAGCGCGCGTGTTCCGTTGCCGGCAACGGGGTAGATGATGCCGCCGGCCACTTTGCGGATGCGCTGGTTGACGCTGTCGGCAATGTAGACGGCGCCGGCCACGTCCACCGCCACGGAGTATGGGAAGTTCAACGTGGCAGCGGTTGCCGGCCCGTTGTCGCCGGAAAAGCCCTGGCTGCCGGTGCCCGCTAGGGTGGTAATCGTGCCTGCGGCTGATACCTGCCGGATGCGGTGGTTACCCCAGTCGGCGATCAGCAGGTTCCCAGCCTTATCAACGGCCAGGCCGCGCGGGGTGTTCAGCGCGGCCCGCGTGGCTGGGCCGTTATCGCCGGAGAAGCCCCGCAGGCCGGCGCCGGCAACGGTTGTAATGGTTCCATCGGGCGCGATTCTGCGGACGCGATCGCTCAGTGTATCGGCCACGTAAACGTTGCCGGTGCTGTCTACGGCCAAACCGCCCGGTGAGTTCAGGCGGGCCGACGCCGCCGGTCCCCCCTCGCCCGTAAAACCGGCATTCCCCGTGCCCGCCAGGGTGGTGATGATCTTCCCGCTGACTTTGCGAACGCGCTGGTTGAGCGTGTCGGCGATGTACACGTTGCCGGCGGCATCGACGGCCACGGCCGAGGGAAAAAACAGCGAGGCACCCGAGCCGAAACCGTTGTCGCCCGAAAAGCCGCTGATGCCGTTGCCGGCGACCACGGTGAGCGTTCCGTCAGGCGCGATCCGGACAACCAGGTCGTTGCTGGAATCGGCCGCATAGACGTTGCCGGCCGGGTCGCTGGCCACGCCCGCAATGTTGCCCAGCGGCGCCGACGTCGCCTGGCCGCCGGCCCGGAAGATCCAGGTGCTTCCCGCAACGGTGGTGATGACGCCCTGCGCGTTGGCGGCAAGGGGAAAAGACAGCAGAGTGCAAACGGAACAGAGAAAAAGCGACTTAAGCATCCCCGTCATACCTGACTAACCTTGTCTTGCCGTATTGTACAGTAAGTGAGCCGGCCCTGCATTGGCGGAAACAACGAATGTGAAAAGGGCGGCCACAAGGGTAGCCCTCAAAACGGCGGGTCTTTCACGGTTTCTGAAGGGTGAGGATGAGGGCGGCCTCGGGCGGGGATGCGTAGTAGCCGGGGCGGCGGCCGGCGCGGCGGAAGCCGTGACGCTCGTAGAAAGCAATGGCCTCCTGGTTGGACTCGCGCACCTCCAGCCAGACCGATTGGGCGCCGGCGGCGGCCAGCCGCTCGAGGGCGGCGGTGAGCAGGCCGCTGGCCAGGCCGCGGCGCCGCTTCTCGGGCACCACCGCCAGGTTCTGCACCTCGGCTTCGCCGGCCGCCAGGGTAGCGGCTAACAGCCCGGCCATTTCGCCCGCCGGCTCCTCGGCCACCAGGCAGAACGCTGAGCCCGAGCGGTCCAGTGCGATGCGTTCGTATTCGCTGGCGGGCCAGTCGGCGGCGCCCGGAGCGAGGCCGGCCAGCCGGGCTGCCGGCGCCCCTTCGCCCGGGTTCAGAAGTCGAATAATCATTCCCCGGCCGCCCGTAAAAACACTGAGGGGCGGCTGCGCCACTTGCGGCCGGATAAAAGGGGTATGAAAAAGCCGGCCGTGGCGCAAACGCCCCTCAAACTCAGGCGCTTGCCTGATTTCCCCTCCCGCTCGGGAGAGACCTACTTCTTTTCCTTCTGCGCGGGCTCCTTGTAGCCCTCCAGGCTCTTATCGTGCTCCTTGTAGTACTTGCCGGCATCGGTCAGCGTCTTGGGATTGCCCTTTTCATGGCAATAGGTGCACGCCTTGCCGCTCTTCTTGGCGTCCTCCTTGGTGGCCGACGCTGTGAAGGTCATCAGCACCGCGATCGTGAACAGAACCAAAACCAAAAGCCGCACGTAGCGCATTTCTCCTCCGCGTAGTGGCTTACGGCTTCTCCCACGGCACATCGATTGCCAAGTGCGCGCAAAACCACGCCTGCGCGTAAGTATATGAAAAACAAAAGGAAGTTTGGAGATCGCCCGGCATCGACAGTTTGTCGCAGGTGCGGGGAATCTCGCAGATGCTGGGAAAAAACCAAATGCCAGGCTGTAGGCTGTGGGCTGTAGGCTGTGGGCTTGTACATGTCGGCGGCAAGCGTCAGGTTTCGGGTGGGAAGGTGTTAGCTTACGGCCTACAGCCTGCTGTCACGCCGCCTCCTCCACCGTGCGCATCGTCTTGTGCTCGTCGATCATCGACGGCAGGAGCTTCTTGCTCATGTAAACCTTCGACTCGCCGTTGTCGTAGGCGTGGGGCTCAAACTTGACGACATCGAAGTGCATGTGGTCCAGCGTGGCGCGCATGGGGTAGAAACGGTTCTTGGTTTTGACCACCAGTTCATGGAAGCCGCGCCGCTCGGCCCATTCTTCCTGCTGCTCGGTCAGGGCGCGGTAGTGTCCGCGGCCGCGCCATTCTTTCCGGGTGCCGCCGATCCAGCCATAGAAAACTTTGCGCCCGGTGAAACAAACGCAGGTGGAGAGCCGCTCGACCAGGTCGCGGAGCTTGGGGTCGGTTTCCGAGCTTTGCAGCTCGTGCCCCACCTTGAAGGCCACCGGCACCATGTGGTCTACGTCGTCCTGGGCGGACGCCAGGGCAATCAGGATCAGGTGCTCGCGGCCATTGAGCCGCTCGATGATCTCCTGGGCCGTCTTCTTTCGCCGGAATTCGTCGAAATACTGCTCCATGTACTCGATCTCGACCGCGCCCGGCTCCAGCGAGTACTGGCGGATCAAGTGCGCCATATGGTTCCGCGCAGTATAGCAGGTGTCAGGGGGTATTGCGGATTGCGGATTTCGGATTACGGATTTCCAACGACGCACAGCGAAGAACGGCAGTCCGGACTGCTGCAGATTGGATTTCGCTCGCGAAACGTGGCGCATGAAATCCGCATTCCGAAATCCGCAATCCGCAATTCCTACGTGTCGTGCATGCACTCGCGCACACCCAACCTGCGCAGGAACCACATTCCCGGGCACCAGTTGGTGAAGACCGACTGGAACAGGTTCAGCCCCACGAAGGCGGTGAAATAATAGAAGTAGGGGTGTACGAAGTGGCCCAGCGCCAGGCTGGCCAGCACAAAGAACCCAGCGATCATTCGCAGAAAACGATCCAACGTCATTCTTCCTCCAAATTGAACCACAAAGGCACCAAGGGCACAAAGGTCACGAAGATGCCTTTGTGGACTTCGTGTCCTTGGTGCCTTTGTGGTTATCTTCGTTCCGCCGGTTGGCCAGGTAATACACCACCGGCACGGTGGCCCGCGACAGCAGCAGCGAAGCGATTTCACCGGCCATCAGCGAGATGGCCAGGCCCTGGAAAATAGGGTCGAACAGGATGACGGCGGCGCCCACAATCACCGCCGCCGCCGTCAGCATCATGGGCCGGAAGCGCACCGCGCCCGCATCCACCACGGCTTCGGCCAGCGGCATTCCCTGCCTCAGGCGCAGCTCGATGAAATCCACCAGGATGATCGAGTTCCTGACCACGATGCCGGCGCCGGCGATGAACCCGATCATCGACGTGGCGGTGAAGAAGGCGTTCAGCAGGCCGTGGGCCGGCAGGATGCCCACCAGCGAAAACGGGACCGCCAGCAGGATCACCAGCGGCGTCTTGAAGGACTGGAACCAACCGACCACCAGGACGTAGATCAGCACCAGCACGGCGGCGAAGGCAATGCCCAGGTCGCGGAACACCTCGTAGGTGATGTGCCATTCGCCGTCCCACTTCATCGAGTACCGCTCGGTGAGGAACGGCTGGTGGGCGGTGTATTGCTCGATCTGGTAGCCTCCGGGCACCTTAATGTTATTGATGGCGCGGCCCATCTGCAGGATGCCGTAGACCGGGCTTTCCAGGCGGCCGGCCACGTCGCCGGTGACGTAGACCACCGGCATCAGGTTCTTGTGATAGATGCTCTTGTCTTCGGTGAGCAGTTCCGCGCGGACCAGCTCGCCGACGCTCACCTGGTTGCCCGAGGCGCCGGTGACGCGCAGGGCCTGCAGGCGGTCCAGGTCGGAGCGGGTGGCGCGGTCCAGGCGCAGCAGCAGCGGCACGTCCTCTTTTTCCTGGGGCTGATGCAGCAGCCCGACCTCGACGCCGGCCGAGGCGATGCGCATTACGCGGGCCACGGCGTCGGTGGAGACGCCGTTCAGCGCCGCTTTCTCCTTGTCCACCACCAGGCGGTACTTGGGCTGGTCGTCCTCCACGTACCAATCGACATCGACCACGCCGTCGGTTGTCGAGAAGAGGTCCTTGATCTGGCGGGCGAGCCGGAGGCGGCCTTGGTCGTCGGGGCCGTAGACCTCGGCCACCAGCGTCTGGAGCACCGGCGGGCCGGGCGGCACCTCCGCCACCTTGACGCGCGCACCGTAGCGCTCGGCCACCGGCGTCAACTGCAGCCGCACCCGCTTGGCGATGTCGTGGCTCTGCAGCTTGCGGCCCCCTCTGGGCAGCAGGTTCACCTGGATGTCGGCGACGTTGGCCCCGCGGCGCAGGAAGTAGTGGCGCACCAGGCCGTTGAAGTTGAACGGAGCGGCGGTGCCCACGTAGGTCTGGTAATTGACCACCTCGGGCTGCCGGCCCACGACGTCGGCCAGCGCCTGCGTGACGCGCGCCGTCTGCTCCAGCGTCGTGCCCTCGGGCATGTCCACGATCACTTGCAGCTCGCTCTTGTTGTCAAAGGGCAGCATCTTCACCTTGACGAACTCGAGCGGAACCAGCGCCACCGCGGCCAGCAGCAGCAGCGCGACGCCGGCCAGGAACAGCGCGGTGCGGCGCCAGGAGGCAATGGTCGAGCCCATGGCGCGGCGGTAGAGGCGCGTCATGCGGTCCTCGGCCTCGCCGTGGCGGCCGCCGTGGTCGCTCTTGAGCAGGCGCAGCGCCGCCCAGGGCGTTACCACAAAGGCCACGATCAGCGAGAAGACCATGGCCGCCGACGCGCCCACCGGAATGGGCCGCATGTAGGGCCCCATCAACCCGCCGACAAAGGCCATGGGCAGGATGGCGGCGATGACCGCCAGGGTGGCCAGGATGGTGGGGTTGCCGACTTCATCGACCGCTTCCACGGCCACCTCCGCCAGCGGCCGGCCGTGGTTGGCCGGCAGGCGCGCGTGCCGCACCACGTTCTCCACCACCACGATGGCGTCGTCCACCAGGATGCCGATGGAGAAGATCAGGGCAAACAGGGTGATACGGTTCAGCGTGTAGCCGTACAGGTAGAAGATGGCCAGCGTCAGCGCCAGCGTCACCGGGATGGCAATCAGCACGATCAGCGACTCGCGGCGGCCCAGCGTCAGCCAGATCAAGGCCGACACCGAGAGCACCGCCAGGAACATGTGGAACAGCAGCTCGTTCGATTTCTCGTTGGCGGTTTCGCCGTAGTTGCGGGTGACGCTAAGCTGCACGTCGGCCGGCAGCGACGCGCTCCGGATCGCTTCCACCTTTTCCAGCACGCGGTCGGCCACCACGATGGCGTTCTTGCCCTTGCGCTTGGCCACCGACAGGGTGACGGCCGGGAAGGCGGACGAGGAGTGCGGAGTGGGGAGTGCGGAGTGCGGAGTGGCGGAGGCCGCCGGGCCCAGCGCGAAGCGCACGTATTGCGAGGGCTCTTCCCCGCCGTCTTCGACTGCGGCCACGTCGCGCACGAACACCGGCCGCCCCTGGCTGACGCCCACCACCACGCCGCGCACGTCATCCGCCGTGGTCAGGAAGCCGCCCGTTTCGATCCTGAAGGCGCGATTGCCGGACGCAAACTCGCCTGCGCCGAGCCGCTGATTGGCGGCGCCCAACGCGCCGGCCACCTCGAGCGGCGACAACCCGTAAGCAGCCAGCCGCTGCGCGTCGAGCGTGATCTGCACCTTGCGCCGCGCCCCGCCCAGGATGTTCACCGCCGAGACGTCGTCCACCTCTTTGATGGCATCGTGCAGTTGCGCGGCCACGCGGCGCAGCTCGTAGTCGCCGTACCGGCTGCTCCACAGCGTCAGCGCCAGGATCGGAACGTCGTCAATCGAGCGCGGCTTCACGATGGGCTGCGAGACGCCCGGCGGGATCAGATCGAAATTGGCCAGCAGCTTCTGGTTGAGCCGCACGATCGACTTCTCTTCGTCCTCCCCCACGTAGAACCGCACCACCACCATCGAGAGGCCGGGGCTGGAAGTCGAGTACAGGTATTCGACGCCGGGCACCTCCCACAGCAGCTTCTCCATGGGGCGGGTGACCCGTTCTTCCACTTCCTTCGCCGACGCGCCGGGCATCTGGACGAAGACGTCGATCATGGGGACGATGATCTGCGGCTCTTCCTCGCGCGGCAGCCGCAGCACCGATAACGCCCCCAGCAGCACGGCCGCCGCAATGAACAGGGGCGTGAGCTTGGAGTTGATGAAGGCCCGGGCGGTCTTGCCGGCCAGCCCCAGCCCGCGGCGGTCTGGCTGTTCGCTCATGCCAGCCCCCCCGGAGAATTGCGGATTGCGGATTGCGGATTGCGGATTTCAAGCTCGGCAGATTGAAATCCGAAATCCGAAATCCGAAATCCGAGATTTTCTTTGATCGGCGTTCCATCCCGCAACCCCGCCGGACGGTTGACGATTAGCCGGTCGCCATCGTTCAGGCCGGAGAGCACCTCGATCAGCTCGCCGGACTTCGCACCCAAAGTAATGAGGCGCTGGCGGGCGACGCCGCCGTCCACCACGAAGACGCTGGCAAGCTGTCCGTCGCGCAACACCGCGGTCTCGGGAACCGCGATGGCTTCGCGCCGGCCGCCGCGAAAGGTGGCGCGGCCGAACAGCCCCGAGCGCAGTTCCAGTGGCACAGCCTTCAAACTGTGCGCCTTCCGCACGCTGGCCGCCTCGACGTGGCTCGGCAGATCAATCTTTACGACGAACGAGCGTGACGAGGCATCGACGGCCGGCACGATCTCGCTGACGCGGCCCTCCACACTGGCGCCCAATGCCTCGATACTCACCCGGGCCGTGCCGCCCAGCTTGATGGCGGCGATTTTGGATTCTTCCACCGTGGCTTCCAGACGGAAATCGCCGGCCTGCTCGACGGTGCACAGCGGCTGGCCCGGCATCGCCAGGTTTCCCGGATCCACGCGCTTCTCGGAGATGACGCCGGCGAAGGGCGCCGCCAGCACAGCGTAGCCGCGCGTCACCTTCGCGGCCTGCACTTCGGCCTCCGCCTGGCGCTGGCCGGCCAGGGCGCGGGCCACGGTCGCCTCGGCCATCTCCTGGCCGGCCTTGGCGGACTTGTGGCGGGCTTCGGCCTCGTCAAATTCCTGGCGCGACACCGAGCGCTTTTCCAGCAGTGTCTGATAGCGCTGGTAGGTGGCGGCGGCCAGCGCGGCATTGCTTTCCGCAGCCAGCCGGGCTTTCTCCGCCTCCTGGACGCCGCTCTGTGCAGCCAGTTGCGCGGCGGCGGCCCGCGCCACCTGCGCGTCCAGGTCCTGCGCCGCCAGCACGGCCAGCGTCTGTCCGGCGTGGACGCGGTCGCCCACTTTCACCCGCACCTCCTGGACGTAGCCGGTCACCTTGGCGGAGATCACCGCGCTCAGGCGGGCGCGCACCGTTCCCGGCGCGTCGAAGGTGTCATCCAACGTGGCGCGGCGCACCTCGCTCGTGTTCACCGTGATCGGCGCCTGCTGTTCGGCCGTCGGCGCGGGCTTCTCTCTCCCGCAAGCGGCGAGCATCGCGGCCGCCGCCGTGACCACAATGATTAGAGCAAATCGTTTCATCGCAAACCTCAATGCGAAGGTCCAAAGTCCAAAGTCGATAATCCCCTGGGCCTCGGTGCAGTGAACCTTGCGACTTTTCAGCATCTGGAAGCTCCCCCCTTCGGACCCTTCGACGTTGGACTTTGGACCTTGGACTTTGGACCTGCTAATTCAAAACTTCGGAATCCGCGCTGAGCCGGCCGACGGCTTGCTCCAAACGCACCGCGGCCATCCGCTGGTCGTAGACAGCAGCCAGGTGGCGGGTGCGCGCGGCCAGCAGCGCGGTGTCGCTGCGCAGCAGGTCGGTGACGTTCGTCAGGCCGGCCTCGTACCGGTTCTGGATGATGCGCAGGCTTTCTGCGGCCTCGGCGATGGCGGCCCGCGCCACTTCCACCCGCTGATCGGCTGCGCGCAGGTCCAGGTAGGAGCGCCGCACGTCCAGCCGGATGCCCGACTGGGCGCGCTCGCGCTCGGCATCGGCGCGGCGCTCGGCGGCCGCCGATTCCTCCAGCCGCGCCTTGTCGGCAAAGCCGTTCAGGATGTTGAAGCGCACGGAAACCGCCGCGATCCAGTTGGCGCCGCCGCCGCCCGTGAAGCGCTGCCGGTCGGCTTCGAACCCGGCGTGCGCCACCACCTGCGGCAGGAATGCGGCCCGCGCCATTTCCGATTGCGTGGTGGCCATCTGTCCCGCCAGGAAAGCCTGGCGCGCTTCCGGGCGTCGCTCCAGCGCTTCCCGCTCGTACCGCTCCAGGGGCTCGCCGGGCAGGCCCGCGGGTGTCAGCGCCGAGGTGAGCTGATAATCGGTATCCAGGGGAACACCGAGAGCGTCATCGAGCGACGCCTTGGCGACTTCGAGGTCATTCGCCGCGCGAATCTGTTGTTCCTTAACACCGGCCAGATGCACGCGGAGGGAAAGCACGTCGGCGTCCGTCACCATGCCGGTATCGCGCAGGTTTTCGGCGCGCCTCAGGTTGGCCTCGGCCGTCTTCATGGCTTCCTGGGCCACGCGCACGTTCTCGGCCGCCAGCACCGCGCCGTAATAGAACCGCACCACGGCCTGGATGGTGTCCATGTCGGTATACCGGGATTGCTCGCGCGCTGCCTGCTGTCCGAAGCGCGCGATTTTCGAGCCCAGCGCCGTCTGCCGCCCGTCATAAATCACCTGCTCGAGGGTGAGCTGCGACTGGAAGTTGTTGACCACGTCCGGGTGATTCAGGGCATCCAGCGCGAAATTCGCCGCGGTGAAGCGATTCTGAGTCAGCAGCGTGCCGAAGACGTAGACCGGGTTGTTGCCGCGCTGGAACT
>JAPKYU010000264.1 GCA_026394175.1 Acidobacteriota bacterium
TGGCCTTCGTGGACCGTCCCGAGGAAGTCCAGAGCAACCGCGAGCTGGAGCGCTACGCGGCCTCGGTGGAATGCCTGGTGCGCGATTTTCCGCCGCAGCGCGATCTCTGGGGCCTGCTTCCTTACTCGGTCCGGTGTTTTATCAGCCCCGAGTTCCAGTGGCGGGTGCAGCGCGTCCTGTGGGAGCGGCAGATCGACCTGGTGCAGGTCGAGTATACGCAGTTGGGACAATTCGCCGGTGGCTGGCGGCGAACGCCGACGGTCCTGTTCGAGCACGACATCTATTTCCAGGCCGTGTGGCGGGCCATGGGGCAGGTGCGCTCGGCCGGCGAGTGCCTGCGCACCATAGCCGAGTGGCTGCGCGCTTTGCGCTATGAACTGCGCCTGCTGGCCCGCATGGACCTGGTCCAGACCTGCAGCGAGAAACAGGCGGACCTGCTGACCTCGTTCCTGGGCCGCCAGGCGGCGGTCCGCGGGGACCTGCGCACGGCCATTGACACTGCCGATTACCAGCCGGTGTTCTCGCGGCGCGATCCGGAAACCCTGCTGTTCGTCGGCAATTTCCGCCACGCCCCCAACCTCGGCGGCCTCCGCTTCCTGATCGAGAAGGTGATGCCGCGGCTGCGCGCCGAGCGTCCCAAGGCCGAGCTGATGGTGGTCGGAGCCTACCCCACACCCGAGGTGGAACTGCTCTGCGACCGGCCCGGCGTGCGCCTGCTGGGCATGGTCCCGGAAATCCGCGAGGTGCTGGCCCGTTACGCGGTCTTCCTGTCGCCCATTTTCACCGGTTCCGGGGTGCGGGTGAAAATCCTGGAGGCCTTCGCCGCCGGTATCCCGGTGATCTCCACCCCGCTGGGCGCCGATGGGTTGGATGTGACCGACGGCCTGGAACTCCTTCTGGCGCGGGATGCGCCCGAGTTTGTCTCTGCTATCATGGATTTGCTGGAACACCCGGACCGCGCCGAGGCCCTGGCCCGCCGCGCGCGCCGCACCGTCGAGCAACGGTGGGACACCCGCCTGGTGCTGAAACGGCTGGACGGAGCCTACCGCGAACTGGTACGCCAGCGCCGCCCGGCGGCGGACGAGATGCTCTCGCTGGCGGGCACGTCCCCGAGGTTGCCATGAAACAGAAGTGCCGTGTTTCGCTTGCCGTTCTCCTTGCCGGACTCGCCGGGGTGCTGGCCGGCGGCGCCGCCTGGGCCCGAAATGCACCTGTCTTTTCGCTGCCCGACGCCGACGGCAAGGACATCGCGCTGGCCGCCTTTCGCGGCCAATACGTGGTCCTCGATTTCATCCAGACGACCTGCCCGCACTGCCGGGCGGCCGGAACGGTGCTGCAGAAGATGTATGCCGAAAACCGGGATCGCCTGATGGTCATCAGCATCTCGGATCCGTCCACCACCGCTGCCGCGGTGCGCCAGTACGTCCAGGATCACGGGATTACCTATCCGGTGCTGATAGGGGACCTGAAAGCCTACGTCGATTATCTGGGTGTCTCTCCCCAGAAGCCGAGCGTCGCCGTGCCGGTTTTCTTCTTCATCGGTCGTGGGGGTGAGATCCTCGAAGAACGGAGCCTGGAACGCGCCTCCGACAAGGACTGGTTCGCCAACATGGAACAGAACCTGGAGGCCTCGATCAAGAAGATGCTGCCCGTGAAGCCGGCGGAAAACAGCCGGAAGACGGGCGGCGCGGCCAAGAAGCGGCCCGCGGGGAAGAAAGAACCGAAGGCGGAAGGCGGAAAGCAGAAGGCGGTGGGGCAGCTTTGACTGCCTTCTGCCGTCTGCTCGCCCCGGAGATGGACATGAAAGAGAAACTCACTCTTAAGCTGGCGCTGTTGGCGGTGCTCATTGCGCTCTTCGCCGGCCAGGCGGCCTGGGCGCGCACAGCGCCCGATTTCTCGCTGCCCGGCGCCGACGGCAAGCCGGTGCGGCTTTCCAATTACCGCGGCAAATACGTGGTGGTGGAGATCATGCTCACCACCTGCCCTCATTGCCAGACTGCCGGCAAGGTGCTGGAGCGACTTTACAAGGAAAACAGCAGCCGGCTGATGGTCATCGCCGTCTCCACGGACTTCATGTCGGGCGGCGGCTTGATGGTGCTGGACATGTACAGCAAGGTTCACGGCATCACCTATCCGATGGCGATGGGCGACTGGAAAGTCCTGAACCAATACCTGGGACTGCTGCCGGGCCAGAACTTCCACGTTCCGATGTTTTTCTTCATCGATCCATCGGGGGAGATTGTGGAAGAGCGAAGTCCCGACCGGGCCTCCGATAACGACTGGTTCAAGAACGCGGACCAGAACCTGGAGGCCACGGTGAAGAAAATGCTGCCGCCGGAGAAACCCGCGGCCAAGAGCCAGAAAACCAGCGGGCCGGCGAAGAAAGGGGCGGCGGCCAACAAGCAGCCATGAAGCATTGCGGATTGCAGATTTCGGATTGCGGATTTCAATCATCAATCCGCCAATCCGCAATCCGCAATCCGCCATCCGCAATTGAATGTATCGCGACCAGCGCATCACCGTGATCATTCCCTGCCTGGACGAAGAACAGGGGATCGCGGAGGTGTTGAAGCGGCTGCCTGCCCTGGTCGATCAGGTCATCGTGGTGGACAACGGATCCACCGACGGCACGCAGCGGGTGGCGCGGGCTATGGGCGCCGAGGTGGTGGTCGAGGACGTGAGGGGATACGGGCGCGCCTACAAACGCGGCTTCAGCCACGCCATCGGCGACATCATCATTACGCTGGACGGCGACCACTCCTATCCGGTGGATGCCCTCTCCTACCTGCTGGAAGCCTTTCACCACCTGGAAGCCGATTTTCTGAGTGCTTCCCGCTTCCCGATTCAGAACCCGCAGTGCATGAGCTGGAAGCATCGCATTGGCAACCTGGTGCTGTCGGCCGTCGCGTCCCTGCTGTTCTTTCATTGGGTGCGCGATTCCCAGTCGGGCATGTGGGTGTTGTCCCGGCACATCCTGCCCAAGATGAAGCTGGAGAGCGACGGGATGGCCTTCAGCGAAGAGATCAAGATGGAGGCCATCCGGAACCCGGAAATCCGCTTCCGCGAGATCATCATCAACTACTCCACGCGCGTGGGCGAGAAGAAACTCCAGCCCTGGCGCGACGGCATGCGCAACCTGCTGTTTCTTTTCAAGAAGAGGTTTTTTCGATGAGCGGGAGGCGCGCGGCCCTGGTCATCCCGAACTGGAACGGGGCTGAGCGCCTGCCGCGATGCCTGCGGTCCGTGGCCGGCCTGCGGGGCGCCGAAGCGGAGGTGATCGTGGTTGACAACGGCTCCTGCGACGGCTCGCCGGAGGTGGCGGCGCGGGCCGGCGCGCGCGTGGTCCGCTTGCCGGAAAACGTGGGCTTCGCCCGCGCCGTCAACCGGGGGATCGCGGAAAGCGGCGGCGAGTTTGTGGCCCTGGTGAACAATGACGTGGAGCTGGATGCCGATTGGCTGGCGAAACTGATCGAGGCGCTGGATCGCAATCCCCAGTGCGGGATGGCCGCCGGCCGCACCTTCATGTACGGAAGCCAGCGGGTGCTGGACGGCGCCGGCGATGCGCTCAGCCTGGGGTTCGCGGCCGCGCGGCTGGGTCACGGCAGCGCCGACGGGCCGTTCTACGAGCAGGAACGCCGGGTGCTGGCCGTTTCCGGAGCCGCCTGCCTGATTCGCCGCGCCGTGTGGGAGCGCATGGGGGGCTTCGAGGAGCTGTTCTTCGCCTATCTGGAAGACGTCGAATTCTGCCTGCGCGCGCAACTGGCGGGATTCCGGGCGCTGTACGTTCCCGATGCCATCGCCTATCATGAGGGCAGCGCCAGCACCGGCGGGGCGCCCGCGCTGCATCCCGACGTGGTCCGCCTGATGACCGCGCACCAACTGCTGCTGGCGGCCCGCTATGCGCGCGGCGGCGCGCGGCGCCCGCTTCTTCCCCGCGTAGTGCTGACGCAGGCGCTGTGGGGCGCGCGGATGTGCCTGCGCGGGCGGGCCGGGGCCTGGCTGCGGGGGCTGCTGTTGGCGCGGAGAACCTGGCGCGGGATGCGCTCCCGGCCCTTGCCGGTCGAGGCCAGTCCCGGCCGGCTGCTGGAGTTGCTGCGCGTGTCCGAGTCGCAGATTTACGCCGACCGCGCCCGCAAGGAAATCTTTTGGCGGCTGTACTTCCGCGTGTTCCCCCCCGCTACTTTACGCTCCGCCCTGCGCCGTGCAGAATAATGGGACGCGGATGAACACTGCTGCGCACAGATCGGGCGTCTGCCGGAGCCTTCGGATCAGTGTTCATCAGTGTTTATCTGTGTCCTATTCTTCCGGGTTATGTTGATCAGCGTCGTTATCGTTACGTTTGATTCGGCCGAATGCCTGGCGCGGTGTCTGGACTCGTTGTCGGGCGCGCGGGCCGAAATCATCGTGGTCGATAACGCCTCGGCGGACGACTCGGCGGAGATGGCCCGCGAGCGCGGAGCGCGGGTGATCGCCAACAGCCGGAACCTGGGCTTTGCCGCGGCGTGCAACCAGGGGGCGCGGGCCGCCGCCGGCGAATACCTCCTTTTCCTCAATCCGGACACGGTGCTGCTGGAAGGCTTACCGGAAATGATCGGCGCTCTGAACCGCGACCCAACAGCGGGCGCGGCGGGCGGCCTGCTGGTCGATCCCTCGGGCAACCCGCAGCGCGGGTTTACACTCCGTCGCTTGCCTACCTTCGCCGCCCTGGCCTTCGAGGTTCTCTTGGTCAACCGCTTGTGGCCCGGCAACCCGGTCAACCGGCGATACCGCTGTCTGGATGCCCGCCTGGACATCGCTCAGGAGGCCGAACAACCCCCCGGGGCCTGCCTGCTGGTGCGGCGGCAGGCCCTGGAGAAGGCCGGGCATTGGGATGAAGCCTTTTATCCTCTATGGTTTGAGGACGTGGATTTGTGCGCCCGCCTGCGCGCCTCCGGCTTCCGCCTGCTGTTCGTTCCGGCCTGCCGTTGGGAGCACATTGGAGCCCATTCTTTGTCACGCATCTCAATTGCTGAAAGGCACGTTTTTTGGTATCGTAATCTATTGCGTTTTGTGGGCAAGCACATGGGCCGCCGGGCCGCGCTGGCGATGAAGTTGCTGGTGTGTTTCGGTGCGATCGCCCGCTGGACGGCTGGGGGGCTTGGTCGCGGCGGGCAGTTTACCTGGCGCGCTTGCTGGGGGGTGCTCAAGGCAGCGATTGCCGAAGCGCCGCCCCCGCAACCGCCTTGTACGACTTGAATGCTTCCACTGGTTAGCCTCACGCTGGTCACGTACAACAGCGCGCGTTACATCGATGCGTGCCTGGAGTCGATCTTCGCCCAGGAGTATCGCCCGCTGGAAGTGGTTGTGGTCGATAACGCTTCCTCGGACTCCACCGCCGCGCTGCTGGCCGGGTACGCGGACCGCATCCGGGTGATCTGGAACAAGCAGAACCTGGGGTTCGCGGCCGCCCACAACCAGGCCATCGCCGCCTCCTCGGGCAAATGGGTGCTGGTGCTGAACCCGGACGTGCGCCTGACGGCGCACTTTATCGAGATGCTGCTGGAAGCCGGCGAAGAACAGTCGGACCAGCGCGTGGGGACCGTGTGCGGCAAGCTGCTGGCCATGTCGGGCGACATGACCATCCCCGCCCACCCCCTGGTCGATTCCACCGGCATTTTCTTCACCCCCACGCTGCGCCATTTCGACCGCGGCGCCCGGGAGCCGGACAACGGCAACTACGAACGGCCCGAATACGTGTTCGGGGCCTCGGCCGCCGCCGCGCTGTACCGCCGCGAGATGATTGACGACCTCAGCATCGATGGCGAGTTTTTCGACCCCGATTTCTTCTTCTATCGCGAGGACGCCGACGTCGCCTGGCGGGCGCAATTGATGAGCTGGAAGTGTCTGTATCTGCCGCAGGCCCGGGCCTATCACGTCCGCACCGTTCAGCCCGGGAAGCGCAGCCAACTGCCGCCCGACATCAACATGCATTCGGTCAAGAACCGCTTCCTGATGCGGTTGAAGAATGTCGGCCCGGTGCTGTATCTCCGCAACCTGGTTCCCACCACGGTCCGCGACCTGGGGGTCATCATGTACTGCCTGCTGGTGGAACGGACCTCGTTGCCGGCTTTCTCCCTGCTGTGCCAGGCCTGGCCGCGCACCTGGCGGAAGCGGCAGTGGATTCAACAGCACCGCCGTGTCGGCGACCGTGAACTGGCCCGCTGGTTCCGTTTTCAGCCCGTTTCGTTTCCCGCTCCCGAATTGAACTCCAAGCCTGCCTCGCTCAGCACGCAATTCAGAACTCATAACTCATAGTCCGGAATTCCGATGCCGGGCGGCCACGCCGGAACGCGAATCTGCTACCCTGACACCTGGCACCTGGATGAAGATCGCCATCATCGGAACGCGCGGCATCCCGGCCGCCTACGGCGGGTTTGAAACCTTCGCCGAAGAGCTGTCCACCCGCCTGGTCCAGCGCGGCCACCAGGTCTGGGTGTATTGCCGGGCGCACGCCGTGCGCCAGCGGCTGGCGGAGTATCACGGCGTACGCTTGCGGTTCGTGCCCGCCATCCGCCACAAGTACCTGGACACGGTCTCTCACACCTTCCTTTCGGTGCTCCATCTGCTGGTGCGCGGCCCGCTGGTCGATGTGGTTCTGGTTTGCAACGCGGCCAACAGCGCATTCTGCTGCCTGACGCGCGCGGCCGGCATCGGCACGGTCCTGAACGTGGACGGGGTCGAGCGGCGGCGCAAGAAGTGGAACTCGCTGGGCCGCGCCTGGTATCGGATGTCGGAGCGGCTGGCCACCTGGTTGCCCGCCGCCATCGTGACCGATGCCCGCGCCATTCAGAGCTACTACCTGGAGCGCTACGGAAAGCAATCGCGCTTCATCCCCTACGGCGCCAGCCCGCCCGGCGCGGCGGGAACCGACCGGCTCCAGCGCCTGGGCCTGCGGCCGGGCAATTACGTGTTATACGTGAGCCGCCTGGAGCCGGAAAACAACGCCCTGCTGGTGGTGCGCGCCTTCGAGAAGGTTCGCGGCAATGTCGGCCTGGCCATCGTGGGCGATGCCCCATACGCGGCCGGCTACATTCGCCGCCTGCACGACACAGCGGATCGGCGGATCTTGTTCCCCGGGGCCGTGTACGGCGAGGGATACCGGCAATTGCGGGCCCACGCCCTGCTGTACGTGCACGCCACCGAAGTGGGAGGGACACATCCGGCGCTGATCGAGGCCATGGCCGCCGCCCGCCCCGTGCTCTACCTGGACACCATCGAGAACCGTGAAGCGGCGGCCGATTCCGGCCTGGCCTTCTCTTCTTCGCCGGACGACCTGGCCGCCAAGATGCAGTTCCTGCTCGATTGCCCCGAAGAACGCCAGCGGCTGGCGGCCCTGGCCTCGGAGCGGGCCCGCCGGCTGTATGATTGGGAGGAAATCACGACTGCTTACGAAGAACTGTTCAGGGAAATCAACCGTGTTCATCCGTCCCGCAAGGCGGGATCCGTGGTGAAGTACTGACTGTGACTGCTCCAGCCGTCTCCGTGATCGTGGTGAACTGGGAGCGGCGCGAACTGCTGCGCGCCTGCCTGCTGTCGTTGCGCGCCCAGGTGTTCCGTGATTTCGAGACCGTCGTGGTGGACAACGGCTCCGGCGACGGTTCCCCCGACATGGTGCGCGCCGAGTTCCCCGAGGCGGCGCTGATCCGCAACCCGGAGAACCGGGGATTCTGCGCCGGCAACAACCAGGGCATCGCGCTGGCCCGCGGCCGTTACCTCGCCCTGCTGAACAACGATGCCGAAGCCGACCCCCTCTGGCTGCGGGAACTGGTCGCCGGCACGGCCTCGGAGCCGCGCATCGGCATGTGGGCCTCGAAGATTCTGGTCTACGAGGCGCGCGACATCATCGACAAGGTCGGCCATCTGCTTTACCCGGACGGCCAGAACCGCGGGCGGGGCTGCGGCCAGCGCGATTGCGGGCAGTACTCTCAGCCGGAAGAAGCCTTGTTTCCCGACGGCTGCGCCGCCATGTACGACCGCGCGGTGTTCGAGACCGCGGGGGCCTTCGACGAGGACTTCTTCGCCTACGGCGATGACGCCGAGCTGGGGCTGCGCGCCCGCCTGGCCGGCTGGCGCTGCCGGTACGTCCCCACCGCCGTCGTCTATCACCATCACTCTTCCACCCTGGGCCGGTTTTCCGAGGACCGCTTGGTGCTGGTGGAACGAAACCGCCTGTGGCTGGCGGCCAAGCTGTTCCCCTGGCGGCTGCTGGTGCTGAATCCTGTGTACACGACCATCCGGCTGGCGGCCAATGCCCTGGCGGCCGTCCGGGGGCGGGGGGAGGCGGGCGGATTTGCGGCCGAGCGCGGCTGGTGGCCGGCACTGCGCGTTTTGTCGCGCGCCTACCTGGCGGCGCTGCGGGGCCTGCCGCGGATGCTTGCCAAGCGGCGCCTGGTGCGCCGCCAACGGAAACTCAGCGATCGGGATTTCCTGCGCCTGCTCCGCCGATTCCGCATTACCGCGCGCGAGTTGGCGTTTCAGGCGCCGCCCCATAAGGCTGTAGGCTGTAGGCTGTAGGCTGTTCGTAATTTCGGATTGCGGATTTCACCCTGTTTGAAATCCGCAATCCGCAATCCGAAATCCGCAATTACATTACCGGGCCCCGCGCAGCGCCGCGATAATCTCGCGGCAGAAGGCGGGCAGGTCGTCGGGTTTGCGCGAGGTGATCAGGTTGCGATCAACCACGACCTCCTCATCCACATAGGAAGCTCCGGCGTGGATGAGGTCATCCTTGATCGCGAAAAAGCAGGTGGCGCGGCGCCCCTTGAGGATGCCGGCGGAACAAAGCACCCAGGCGGCGTGGCAAATGGCGGCCACGATTTTGCCCGCGGCATTCATGTCCCGCACCAGATCGAGCGCCTTGGGATAGCGGCGCAGGATGTCCGGGGCATAGCCGCCGGGGATCACCAGCGCGTCCAGTTCCCCGGCGGAAATCTGCGCCAGCGCGCGGTCGGCAACCACCGGATAACCGTGCTTGCTGGTGTAGGTCTGGCCGGCTTCCTGGCCGACCGTCAGGACGCGGGCCCCCGCTTCGCGAAACCGCAACAGCGGATACCAGACTTCCAGTTCCTGGTAGAGGTTCTCGACCAGAATCGCCACCGTCTTGCCATTCAGTTCCATGGTGTCCCTCCAGGGCCGTCGGCCGGCGGTGAACAGCCGTCAACCGCCGGCCGCGCGGTACAGCATTTCGCCGGCGTGCGGCACCAGCAGGATTCCTTCGTCTTCCCGCCCTTTCCATTCCTCGGGGTCGATTTTGCGGTAGTCGGCGTAGCCGAGATTGACGCGGCGGCAGCGTTCTTCCGGAATGGCAGTGGCCAGCGTCACCTGGATCCGCGGCGTCTCGATCCCGGTGGCCGCGTCGTAGGCGCCCGCGCCCTTCACGTGCGTGCTGTGCGCCTTGATGCTGCCGGGGACGTTGCGAAAGCGTGCGGGCTGTTTCAGAAAGTAGTCGCGCACGTGGTAGCCGACCTGGTCGATCAGCGTGCCGTGCGAGTAAGAGATCTCGGTGATGTGGGGGGCGCAGACGATCACTTCGCCGCCGTCGGCAATGGCCGGCTCGGTCTTGTACATGGCCTTGGCCGCCGTCCACAGGTCATCGTACATCTCGGAGGGCATCGACAGGACGCGGCGGAAGGGCCGCGGCACGGTAATGACGTTGAGCTGGGCCGAGAGGCCGGCGGCCGCCTCCCAGGCCTCGGCGTGCGGCCCGATGTAGAGGCCGTGCAGCGCCTGGCCGCGCAGCACCATGGCGATGCAGGTGATGGGCCGGGGCACGAATTCCGCCGCGCGGTGAATCACCCGCCGCACCGGCGTGTGGGCCACCCCGATGGTGCCCATGCTGGTCACCAGCGCGCCCAGCCAGTGGCTGGCGTTAATGATCTCCGGGCCGGCGATGCCCGGGAACAAGTACTTGGCGCCGCCCGAGAAGCCCACCACCTCGTGCGGAAACACCGGGCCACAGATGAGCAGTTGGTCGTAGTCAAGGATGAGGCGGTTGAGGCTGACAACCGCTTCCTCCTCCAGCAGGCCGCCGGTGATCTCCGCCATCTCCCGGCGCGAGATGACCCCGATGGTCTGCAAGGTGTCGGGCAGGTCCCAGCGGTGATTGAAGACGGTGACGTTCGGGTATTTGTCGGCGCGCTCCGCCGCCGATACGCCGACCAGCCGTTCGATGGCTTCCTCGGGCATGGGCGGATGGGTGCCCAGCGCGATGAGGTAATCGAGGCGGGCGGCGCGCCGCCCCAGCCGCTCGTAGAGCAGGCGAAACATCATCGGCAGCGGCGCCGTCCGCGTGGAGTCGGGGATGATGGCCAGGATGCGTTTGCCGTCCAGCGGCAGCGGGTCCAGCGCCTGCGCCAGCAATTGCCGCACCTCGTCGGCCGATACTGTCTGCGTGGTCGATCCTTTTCCGTTGACCATAAGACAATCCAATTCACACGCCGGCGAAGGCCGAGAAGCCGCCATCGATGGGCACCACCACGCCGGTCAGAAACGAGGAAGCGGGCGAAAGGAGCCAGAGCACGGTGGCCAGCAGGTCCTCGGGACAGCCGAAGCGGCCCATCGGCGTGTGTTCAATAATCGCCTTGCCGCGCGCCGTCAACTGGCCGGTTTTCTGGTCGGTCAGCAGGAAACGGTTCTGCGCGGTCAGGAAGAAACCCGGTGCAATAGCATTGACGCGGATGCGCGGCGAGTAGTTCTGCGCCATATGCACCGCCAACCACTGCGTGAAGTTGCTGACCCCCGCCTTGGCCGCCGAGTAAGCCGGGACCCGGGTCAGCGCGCGGAACGCGCTCATCGAGGAGATGTTCAGGATCACGCCTTCGCCGCGCTCGGCCATGGAGCGCCCGAAAATCTGCGAGGGCAGAATCGTGCCCAGAATGTTGAGGTCGAACACGAACCGCACGGCGTCGGGAGGCAGATCAAAAAACGACAGGTCGGCACTGGTGGTCGCTTGGGGGCTGTTGCCGCCGGCGGCGTTGATCACGCAATCGACCGTTCCAAATTCCTTCAGGATGTCGTCGGCCGCCTGGCGCAGGCTTTCGTGATCCAGCACGTCGCCGTAAAGCACCGCGAACCTGCCCGGCATGTTGACGACCCTTTCCAGCAGGCCCTGGCCGGGTTCCAGGTTGCGGTCCAGGAAAACGATGTTGGCGCGGCAGCCGGCCAGAGCGCAGCCGATCTCCCCGCCCAGGATTCCGGTCCCTCCGGTGACCACCATGGTCTTCCCGGTGAAATCGTACATGCCCATCAGTTGTTGCAGATCCATGATGACCCCAGCGAAAGATTCACCACAGATGAACGCGGATAAGCACAAATGAAGAAGGGCCGAGCCGCAGATTCCGCAGACTGCACCGATTCGGGACTGGCGCAATCTGCGGCTTCGTGTTTGCCCGCGTCTTTGTGGCTGATTCGAACGCAACAAGGTACCACGAAACGGGCACAAAACGCATGCCACGGCCACCAGTTCGTAAACCCGGGTCCCGAGCCCCTGCTTCCCGATCCCTTGAATTCCGAAAGAAACGGGAGTATTGTAAGGAGCATCCAAGGGGCAAGATTTGCCCATCCCAAGGGTGGTTTATGGAGGTACAGCATGCGTCGCATAGCAATCGTGTTGCTTGCTTTCGTCTGTCTGGTTGCGCCCGCCTATGGCCAGAACATCAGCGGCATGGTCAGCGGGACGGTGCGCGACCCGGCCGGTTCGGTCGTTCCTGACGCGCAGGTTTCTCTGACGAACCAGGCGACGCGCGTCCAACAGACGCTGCGATCCAACGCAGCGGGGTTCTTCGTATTTTCCAGTGTCCTGCCGGGCACCTATGCAGTGAACGTTTCGGCGACGGGCTTCCGCGCCGTCGTCATGCGCGATGTCACGGTAACAGCAAACGAGAGGCGCGACCTGCGCGACATCAAGCTGGAGGTGGGACAACTTCAGCAGGAGGTGCAGGTGACCGCCGAGGCCACGCCCATCCAGACGCTGTCGAGCGAGCGCTCCGGGCTGATGGCCGGCGACCAGATGATGAACCTGGCCATCAAGGGGCGTGATTTCCTGGGCCTGCTGGGCGCCCTGCCCGGCATCGTGGATACGCGGGCCGGAGCGCGCGAAGTTTCCATGACCGGCAACGTGCTTCAAGGCCTGCACATCAGCGGCGGCCGTGAGACCTCGATTATGTACGCGCTGGACGGCGTTTCCGCCGTGGACACCGGCTCGAACACCAGTGTTCATAACCAGCC
>JAPKYU010000099.1 GCA_026394175.1 Acidobacteriota bacterium
CCGGACTCGAAATCGCTTCTCTACTCGGCCTCCGACCGCAAGCTGTACCGCTACAACTTGGCCGACGGCAAGACGACGACGGTGGCCTCCAGCGAAGTGAGCACGCCGCGCTCGGCGGCTTTCTCGCCCGACGGCAAATGGATCTCTTACACCAAGGTGGACCGCGCCATGCGCCCGCACGTCTACCTGGTGCCGGTGAGTGGAGGGGAGGAACGGCGCATTACCGACGACAGCGTTTCGGGCGAATCGGGCGCGGTCTGGACGCGCGACGGCAAATACCTGCTGTTCGTTTCCGGCGGCGGCCAATACGCGGGCATTGCTTCGGCTTCGTCCAGCCGCTCGACCTCGCAGCTCCAGCTTTTGCCGTTGCAGAAGCAGGACAAAGACTCCTTCGCCCGCGACATCGACGATGAAGAAGCGGCGGCGGCGGCCGAAGCAGCCGACCGCACCCGCACGGCCGGGGCGTTCGGGGCGCGGCCTTCCACCGACAGCAAGCCGCCGGAAGTGAAGATCGACTGGGAGGGGTTGACGCGGCGTGCCCGCACCCTCATCGGACTCAGCGGCATGGTCGCCGATCTCACTCCGGCGCCCGACAGCCGCTCGGTCGCCTTCGTGGCCAGCAGTGAAGGTGAGGCCGGCCGGACCACCCAGGCCGTTCACACCATCGGCATCGACGGGCAGCGGATGACCCGGGTGGCGCAGTCCGGGCCGCGCGGCGAGGAAGAGGAAGCTCCCACGCGCGGGTTTTTTGGCGGCGGTCTCGGCAGCCTGGCCTTTTCCCGGGACGGCCGCTCGCTGTTCTACCGCGAGGGCCGCTCCATCTACTCGGTCGAGGTGGGCGGCGCGGGCGGCGCCGCGGCTTCGGCCGCCCCTTCGGGACTCCGCGGACGTTCCTCCGCCGCCGGCAGCGCGGCAGCGGCCGCCACGCCGGGCGCCACGCCGCGCCGCGTTTCCTTCACCGCGGTCATCGAGGTCGATCACGACGCGGAGCGCAAGCAGGTTTTCAACGAAGCCTGGCGCGTTATGAAGTTCCGCTTCTACGATCCCAAGATGCACGGCGTGGATTGGGAAAACGCGAAGGCGGCTTACGAACCGCTGATCCAATACACCGCCGACCAGGAGGAGATGCACAACGTCATCAGCGAAATGATCGGTGAGCTGAATGCCTCGCACACCGGCATCAGCGCCGGCTTCGGCGCGCGCGACGAGTCGGCGGCACGCACCCGCAACCCAGGCTTCGAGCTGCAGGCCGATCCTTCCGGCTACTACAAGGTCTCATACGTTTACAAGAAAGGCCCGGTTGACCACGAGTACCTGAGAATCCACGTCGGCGATTTCATCCTGGCCGTGGACGATAAGGACTTGAAGGTCCCCGACAACTACTGGAAGAACTTCACCTCCGGGACCGGCCGGAAGTTCAAGCTCCTGGTCAACTCCAAGCCCAGCAAGGAAGGGGCCTGGGAACTCCGCATCGATCCGGCCAGCTCCACGGCCTTCGCCACGCTGCAATACCAGAAGTGGGTGGATGAGCGCCGGGCCATGGTGGAGAAGGCCTCGAATGGCGAGATCGGCTATCTGCACATCCGGCAGATGAACGCTGAATCGCTCCGCCAGTTCGAACGCGAGCTGGGCGACAACCGCCTCAAGAAGGCTCTGGTCATCGACCAGCGCTTCAACCCGGGCGGCGGAATCGACCAGGAACTGCTGCAAATCCTGCAGCAGCGCTATTACCAGAAAACACGCAGCCGCGATTCAATCGACGTGACCCGGCCGGCGCAGGCCTTCTTCGGCCCCATGGTGGTCATGCAGAATGAGCGCTCCACTTCCGATGCCGAGATGTTCCCACAGGGCTTCAAAGACCTGGGGCTGGGCAAGACGGTGGGAATGCCGACCTACGGCGCGGTGATCGGCACCGGCTCTTATACGCTGATGGACGGCTCCAGCATCCGCACGCCGGGCAGCGGCGTGTGGACCGCCCGCGGCGAGAACCTGGAGAACTTCGGCGTGCAGCCCGACGTGAAGGTGGACAACACGCCCGAGGATTTCCTGGCCGGCCGCGACGCGCAGCTTGAGAAGGCCGTCCAGGTGTTGCAGGACGAACTGAAGAAGCGAAAGTAGTTCTCACCACAAAGACCCGAAGGGCACAAAGACCACGAAGCCGCGGCCTTTGTGCCCCTTTGTGTTCTTGGCGTCTTTGTGGTGAATCATGGCGGATTGGCGTAGAATCGCGGCCATGAAGCGGCGTGAATTTCTCAAGCGGGCGGCGGTGACGGCGGCCGCCACCGGGCCTTTCCTCGGGAGCGTGCGCGGCGCCAACGACCGCGTCGTGGTCGGCCAGATCGGATGCGGCGCCCGCGGCTACTATGAATTGACCATCTGCCAGCGCAACCCCAACGTGCGGGTCGCCGCCGTGTGCGATGTCTACAAGCCCCTGGTCGATCGCGCGGTTCGCCTGACCGAGGGCCAGGCCGAGGGATACGGCGATTTCCGGCGCATCCTCGACCGCAAGGACATCGATGCGGTGTTCGTCTCCACGCCCGATCACTGGCACGCCATCCCCACAATTTTGGCCTGCCAGGCGGGCAAGGACGTCTATTGCGAAAAGCCGCTGACCCACACCATCGAAGAAGGGCGGCGCATGGTCGAAGCGGCCCGCAAGCACAAGCGCGTGGTGAAAACCGGATGCCAGCAGCGCTCGGCCCCGCATTTCGCCAAAATCGTGGAATTGCTTCGCGGCGGTTACATCGGCAAGGTGGCGCTGGTGGAAGCCTGGAACGTGGGCAATGAAAGCCCGGAGGGCATCGGCAAACCGCCGGATTCGCCGCCGCCCGAGGGCCTGGATTGGGACCTCTACCTGGGCCCGGCGCCCAAGGCGCCTTACAACCGCAACCGCTTCATCTGGAATTACCGCTGGTTCTGGGATTACTCGGGCGGCATGATGACCGACTGGGGCGCGCACCACATGGACATCGTGCACTGGGCCATGGGCGTGGACGCCCCGGGTTCGGCCCTGGCCGCCGGCGGCATTTTCTGCCTCCAGGACAACCGCGAGACGCCCGACACGCTCACCACGGTCTTTGAATACCCTGGTTTTCAGGCCCGCTATACCAACCGCATGACCAGCGCCTTCCCGCTGGTCCGCGGCTACGGCATGCTTTTCTATGGCGACCGGGGAGCGCTGTTCGTGGACCGCGGCAGCTACGAGGTGTACCCGGACATGCGGGCCGAAGGCGCGCGCGGCGACGTGGACCGCATCCAGGAGTTGCTGCGCAGCGGGCAGCCCGCAGCCGCCCCTTCGCCGCCGCGGCCTCAGCCCAAGCCCCTGTGCGAGGCCATCAAGGAGGCGGGGTTTCGGCTGGACCCGCCGGTGCAGGAAGCGCACGTGCAGAACTTTATCGATTGCGTTCGCTCCCGCCGGCGCCCGGTGGCCGACGTCGAGATTGGCCACCGCGTGGTCACCGCCTGCCACCTCGGCGTCATCGCCTACCGCACGGGCAGAAAGATCCGCTGGGACGCGAAACAGGAGAAGATTGTGGGCGACCCGGAGGCCCAGCGCATGACCTCCAAACAGTATCGCGCCCCATGGGTTTTGCCGAAGGTGTGAAGGACCAGGCCGCAGATTTCGCAGATTACCCGGATTTCAGAAGGTGGGACGCGGATGAATGCAGGTTGACGCAGAGCGTACAACTGAATCTGCGTGCATCTGCGATTCCAGGTTAGATTGGCGTACAATACCCCCTGATGACACTCGCGGATCAAATCTGGGGCAAGCGCAAGGAGATCATTGAGACTGCGGCGCGGCACGGCGCCGGCAACGTCCGCTTGTTCGGCTCGGCGGCTCGCGGCGACGACACGCCGGACAGCGATGCGGATTTCCTCGTGGAGATCACGGGAGAAACAACTCCCTGGTTTCCGGGAAGCCTGGTTGCTGATCTTGAAGGACTTCTGGGGCGGCGGGTCCAGGTGGTCATCCAGCGATCACTGAGTCCTTACATCCGCGATGCGGTGCTGCGGGAGGCCAGGCCGTTGTGAGATCACAGCGCGCTTATCTTCTGCATGTTCTCCGCTGCATTGACCGGATCAAGGGAGATTCCGCCGCTGGACATGCGGTGGTTCTCCAGTCCCTAACACTCCAGGATGCGATCCTCCGCAAGCTGCAATTGCTATGCGAATCGACTCAGCGCCTCTCACCGGAGCTGAAGCACGCTCATCCAGAGATAGATTGGCGCGCGATCGCCGGCATGCGTAATGTTTTGGTTCACGATTATTTTGAGGTAGATTTCGGCGCCGTCTGGAGAATCGTCCAGCGCGACCTCCCGGCCCTTGAGCAGGCTGTGACGAAAGCGCTCGGCGAACTCGCTGAACCTGACCTGTTCGCAGGCGGCGGGCCATCGTCTAAACCAAACGATCAGTAAGCACAAGGAGGGAAAGAATGGCGGCGCAAGACAGGCGTGGTTTTCTGAGAGCCGTGGGGTTGGCTGCCGCGGCATTGCCGGCGGCGCGCGTGCTGGGCGCCAATGAGCGCGTGAACCTGGCCGTGATAGGGCTGGGCGGCCGTGGCCGCAACCACATCAACGAGTACGCAAAACTTCCCGGGTGCCGCATCACCGCCGTGTGCGACATCGACCAGAAAGCGCTGGACGACGGCGCCGCCCTGGTCGAGAAGCTGCAGCAGGAAAGGCCGAAAATTTACGGCGACATGCGCAAGCTTTTCGCCGACAGGGACGTGGACGCGGTTTCCCTTGCCACGCCCAATCACTGGCACGCGCTGGGCGCCATCTGGGCCTGCCAGGCCGGCAAGGACGTGTACGTGGAGAAGCCGGCCTGCCACAACCTCTGGGAAGGCCGCAAGGTGGTCGAGGCCGCGCGGAAATACCAGCGCATCGTCCAGGTGGGATCGCAGAGCCGCAGCATCGCCCACAAGCGGCGCGCCATGCAGTTGCTGCAGGAAGGAGTGATCGGCAAGCTGTACCTGGCCAAGGGGCTGTGCTACAAGCGCCGCCCTTCGATCGGGCGCACGCCCGATGGCGCAGTGCCCGCCGGCGTCAACTGGGACATGTTCCTTGGCCCCGCTCCCATGCGGCCCTTCAATCCCAATCGCTACAAGTACAACTGGCACTGGTTCTGGGACACCGGCAACGGCGACATCGGCAACCAGGGCGTGCACGAGATGGATATCGCGCTCTGGGGCATGAACCTGCGAACATTGCCAAAGAGTGTCGTCTCGACCGGCGGCAAGTTCGTCTGCGACGACGACCAGGAGACGCCCAACACCCAACTGGCGACCTTCGATTACGGCTCGGTCCAGGTCGTGTTCGAAGTCCGGGGATTGCTGACCGGCGCCGAGGGCGGCCTTCCCCTGCGCGGTCCCAACTGTATCGGCAACATCTTTTACGGGTCCGAGGGCTTCATGGCCATCGATGTCGGCGGGTTCCAGGTCTACAAGGGCGAGAAGCGGGAACTGGTGATGGACGAAAAGTATACGGAGGCCAGGCAGTGGGACACGTCGCCACACATGGCCAATTTCCTGAACGCCGTCCGCAGCCGGAAGCAGCAGGAATTGACGGCGGACGTCGAATTGGGCGTGACGGCGGCCGCGCTCTGCCACCTGGCCAACATCAGTTACCGCACCGGCCGCAAGCTGAACTTCGATGCCGCCGCGGGCCGGTTCGTCAACGACCCCGACGCGAACCGCCTGCTGACCCGGGAATATCGCTCGCCCTACATTGTCCCCGACAAAGTCTAGTCGCGCGTGGCTGACCACCGTATGGCCGCTCCGCTGTGCTGCTGGCGTCCCGGTCGCCGCGGGGACCCCTGCGTGTCGCACCAGTGCGTCAGGGTGAACTGGTAGGGGCCGGCCGGCGAGACGCCAGCGGTACATCGCA
>JAPKYU010000384.1 GCA_026394175.1 Acidobacteriota bacterium
GCGGCGGCCGGCCGTTTCTCCGTCGCCGGCCACCTCGACCTCGTAGCCTTCCAGTTTCAGGTCGTCTTCCAGCGCCAGCGCAATGCCCGGTTCGTCTTCGACAATGAGGATACGAGCCACGCTCCCTCCTTTCGGAAAGCTGTCAGCTTTCAGCTATCAGCTCTCAGCCAAACAGCCAGGGCCTTAGCTGAGAGCTGATAGCTGACAGCTTCTAGCTGGACGGCAGCAAGATCGTAAACGTGCTGCCGCGGCCGGGTTCGCTTTCCACCCGCAGATGGCCGCCGTGGGCGCGCACGATGTGCAGCGCCATGGTCAGCCCGATCCCCGTGCCTTTCACGCCCGAGGTTTTCGTGCCCACGCCGCGGACGAACTTGCCGAAAATCCGCTTCCGCTCGGCCACCGGGATACCGACTCCCTGATCACGGACCCGGATGGTGACGGCGCTGGCCTCGCTGCCCACCTCTACCCAAACCGTTGAGCCATCAGGGGAGTACTTCACCGCGTTGTCCAGCAGGTTCCACAGCGCGCGGCTGAGCGCTTCCGGATCTGCTTTCACGCGGACTCCCGACCCGTTGATCTGCAACGCGACGTTGCGCCCGTTGGCGGCCACTTGCGCCTGGAATTCCGCGACAACCTCTCTTACCAGCTCGGCAGGATCGAGCGTCTCGAAGCGGTATTCATGCGCGCCGGCTTCCATGCGGCCGAAATTCAGCAGGCCCTCCACCAGGCGATGGAGCCGCCGGGTCTCACCCGCCAGAACCTGGTAATACTGCCGGCGTCGTTCAGCGCCGGGTTCGTCGCCATCGGCCAGCATCTCGGTTAGATGGCACATGGACGTCAGCGGGCTGCGGAACTCGTGCGAGACCGCCGAGACGAAGTCGGATTGCAGCCGGGCCACGGCCAACTCTCGTGCCACGGCGCGCGTGATCAGATAACTGCTCACCAGCACCAGGAAGGCCGTTACAGCTAAGCCGGCCAGCAGCAGGCGGCGCCGGCCGGCAAGCTGGGCGAAATCGCCGCTGGGACTGGCGCTGGAGACACGCAGCGTCCACGGCAGCGCGGTATCGGACGCTGCGCGCACAGCCTGCAACTTGCCAGCCACGGTAGGCTGCCCGAGGACGCGGTGGCCGCCGGCGTCCCACAGGGCGACCGCCATGCCCTGGCCCTTCCAAACGGTTTGGCACTGCGCCTCCAGGTAGCGCGGGCCGCCAACGAGGGCAACCAGATTTTGCGGGGTGGCGGTCCAGGCCACCAGAACCGCGCGGTCACCAGTCCATACGCTGTGGCGGCCCCGTGACGCTGCTGTGGTGAGAGGCCTCCCGGCCTGTCCCATCTCGCGCCAACGCTCCGCCAGCCAATCCACGCCGGCAGCGAGCGCCAGCCGGTCTGCGCCGGAGGGGCCGGCTGGCCGGTCACCACCCAGCCAGCGGCGTGCTTCCTGCGAGTAGAACACATAGGAGGCGCGATCCAGTTGCCAGCGGCCGCGCTGCAAGTCGGCATCGAGCGCGGCGGCTGCCTGCGGCAATCCCGAGTGCTTAATCTCGGCCAAGACGCTGCAGCGTGCCTGCTGCGCCAGAAGCTCGGCCGGCACGTCACCGGCGGAAACATCGCCCATCCGCTCCAGTTCGTCGTAGACGGCCAGCGCCTCCTGGTACCGGCGATTCTTGCGGAGGTTGCGGCCCCAACGCACGAGCGCCCCGGCCCGGATCAAGGGGTCCTTCGAGCGCGCCAGTTCCTGAAACACCGCTGCCGCCTTGGTGTAGTCCTGTTGGCGGAATTCAAGCGCTTCACCAGCCTCGAACACGCCTTTGGGAACCTCCCTGCTCGGGACGGGAAAGGGAAAGTAGAGCAGACGGCCGCGCGGGTGGGCCTCTACGCCGTGAGCACCGAACTGTACAATCAGGGAATCGTCGGGAAGCCGGGCGGGAGGAGAGGCTGCCAGTGCGGGCAGTTGATCGGCGATCTGGGTGAGGCGCCGCTCGAGCGCGGCGCTGATCGAGTCAGCCGCGCGTTCCAGCCGCTCCTGGATGCGCTGGCCTTCCAGCGCCCGGTCCTGCTCGAGCAGCCGCCAACCGAGCCACGCCAGCGCCGCCGCCGGGACCACAATGACCACCACGAACAGCACCACCAGGTGCCGGGGCGGCCGAAACCACTGGCGTGCGGGCATGGCTTCGCTTCCGGAGAGGCGTGACCCAGATTATAGCGGCGAACGTCAGGCGTGTATCACCACTTTGTCACGGCTGTGTCACGCCAAGCCGGTCAGAGACTCTCCCCGGCGCGGCCACGAACCTGCGGCTGGCCATGGCAGGCCTCTTGGCCCAGGGGTGGTGAACAAGCTGCCGAACGGCCTTACCACAAAGGCGCCAAGACGCAACAGAGCCGCGAGGTCGCCGCGGCGACCGAGCGGGTGCCCCGCAAGGCCAAGGCCTCGGTGCACATTCACCCGCTCGCTGATCCCGCATGGCGGGACGGCTCTGTCGCAACCCCTAGAAGTTCAGGCGCAAAGCCAATTGCATGGTGCGGGCGGGCCGCGCGCTGGTGGGCTGCAGGAACAACGGATCGACCTGCGTCCAGTCGGTCGTGCTCGCGAATTTTGCCTGCTGGCTTATCCCAGAAAACTGCGCATGGTTGAACGTGTTGTAGGTTTCCCACCGCAGTTGCAGGTTTCTCCGGCCTTCCTGCCACCTGATGTTTCGATACACAGAAATGTCCCAGTTGTTCATGCCCGGGCCGCGCAGAATTCCTGGACCCGCGGTTCCGAAGCTGTATCTGTCGGGCGGTCTGAACCGGCCGTTCAGCGGATCGGCCTTGGGATCGAGGACGGAGATGTTGGCGTTCTGAGTGGGCGTTCCTGTCATGGTGGGCGTGCCGTTCGCGACGGTCGTCCAGCCGGGCGTAAACGCTGCGCCTGACATCAGGCGGGTGACGCCGGAAACCTGCCAGTCGTCTGTGACGAGCGCCAGCGGGCGCCATCCCAACTTACGGCCGGGCTTCGGCAGCATGTAGGAATAGAGCACCGACAAGACGTGCGTGCGGTCGAAATTGAGCGGGCCGTAGTCGAAATGCCGGGGATCGATCCCGAAGACATTGACGGTATCGGTGTCGGTATTCGCGGTCCCCAGCACCTTGCTGAAGGTGTACGACATCCTGATGTATGAACCGCCCCTCATACGCCGCATGGCGCCCATCTGGAACGAGTGGTAGTTGGAAGTGGAAGCGAACTCAAAGATATTGATGTTCCCGTACCCCTGATAGGGGCGGAGGAAGTTGGCCGCCAGGGCGTTGCCGCTGGTGGGATTGCTGGCATTGCCGGTGGTCGGATCCTTGTTTTCCGGGTGCAATTCCAGGAAGGTGGAACCGACCGGCACGGCGTTGATGTTGCGCTCCCACAACTGGTGCCGGCTCAGCGCCCCGACATAAGAAAGGTCCAGCACCATGCCGCGGCTGAGTTGCTGCTGGATGCCAAAGCTGAAGTTGTAAACGGTCGGCGAATTCGCACGGCCCGAGAGCGCGGTGACGTTGCTGGGGCCGAGCACGCCAGACCCGGCCGCATCGGCCAGGCTGGCAATGGTACCGTAATACACGGTCGGGCTGTAGATGGTGGGCGGATTGGCCATCAGGCCCATGGTTGGGTTGCCCATGATCCGGTCGAAGAACATGCCGAACCCGCCGCGCACCGAAGTGCGGCCGCGCCCGAACGGATCCCAGGCAAACCCGAAGCGCGGCCCAACGATGATCGCCGGCAACGTGTACGCCCCGGGGGGAACTCCCTTGCCTTCGGTCGCCATGCCCTGCGACGGGTTCCCCACCCCCGGAGCATAGGTGCCGACGAAACCTTGGGGATAGGTAGCCCCGTTCCGGGGGTTGATCGCCACCTTGTTGCCGGCGGCGTCAAAGATCGGGCGCAACAGCACCGGCGCCTTGGCCGGATCATAAAGATTGGGCACGAACGTCGAGAGCTGATGCCGGGCATCGTATTGCGGCATGTCGTGGTAGAAGCGCAAGCCGTAATCGAGCGTCAGGTTGCGCCGGGCTCTCCACTGGTCCTGCACGTACCACTCGAGGTTGGTGAACCGGTACTGCCCTTGCAGCCAGGCATTGGCTTCCGAGTAGCTGTCGTAATAGCCAAGCAGCGCCGTTGCATACGCATAGTTGGCGTCGTTAACGTTCAGGGCGTCCTGATTGAAGCTGAAAGCGCCGCGGATCGCTGCCACCGAGCTCTGGTCTTTGCGCGTCCGCTCGATGTAAACCCCGGTCTTGATGGTGTGCGTCCCCCAGATCTTGCTCAGGTTCTCAACGAAGGTGAAGGTTGTGTTGGTGTTGTAGTAAGGCATGCAGTTATGCATCGATGGGTTGGCGAAGTTCGGCACGCTCGAGAACGTCATGGTCGGGATCCAGCCCATCGAATTGATCGACGGATTCCACTGGGGGATGTCGAGGCCGGTGGCCTTCCGGCTGATCTTCTCCGGATACTCGGGGTAGAAGACGAGCTTGTTCTGGCTGACGCCGAAGATGAATTCGTTGATCAGCGTCGGCGAGAGCGTGGCGGTAGTGTGCACCGTGCCGCCGCGCCCGCTGCGCTCGAAAATGACCGGGGTCAGCGGGAAATTCATGCTGCCGACGATCCACGTGGTGCCGCCCTTGTTGTACGGCTGGGTCAGGGCGTCGGAGTTGTCGGCCAGCCGCACGTACATCTGGAAATTCTGGCGAGGGGAGTAGTCGGTGCGGATGATTTCGGTGTGCCTGGGGTACGGCCCGCTCACCTGCGCGATGTAGTTCCATTGGTACAGGCGCGAGGGGTCCGGATCGACGTAATTGGGCATCGGGAACAGGTTGAGGATGGCCTTGCCCGCCGAGGTAAACCGGGCGGCGGGGACGACGTTGCCCGGGAACTGCCTCTTGGCGTTCAGCGGGTCGTTGACCGAAATCACCCTGCCGTTGACGTTCATGCTCTGCGAGAAATCTCCGGCCCGCTCCAGCGCCGTTGGCACGCGCACCGTCGTCGCCGGGAAGCTCTGCAGTTGCCGCTGAAACTCCTGCGAAAAGAAGAAGAAGAGTTTGTCGCGGCCCTTGTTGTAATTGACTTTGGGGAGAAGGACGGGGCCGCTCACCGTGTAGCTGTAAATGTTGTAGCGGTAGGGCGCGCGCGCCAACCCCTGTTTGTTATTGAAGAAATTGTTGGCGTTGAAGCCCGTCTCGCGGTGAAACCAGCCGGCCGAGCCGTGGAACTGTCGCTGGCCGCCCCTGGTGATCATGGTAATGGCGCCGCCGGAATTACGTCCGTACTCGGCGGCGTAATTCGACATCAGTACCTTGACTTCGGCGATCGAGTCCATCGACGGCTGGGTGTGTGTCGCGCCGTTGTTGCCGGTGTCCATGTTGGTAACGCCGTCGATGGTGACGTTCTTGGAGTTCTGGCGCGCGCCGGCGATAAAGATGTTTTGCACGCTATTGGGGTTGGGCGCCTCACGGCTGTCGGCGAGGTCCACGACGCCGGGCAGCAGGCCCACGACGTCCATGAAGTCCCGCCCGCGCAGCGCCATCCCCTGAATGTCCTCGGTGTTCAGCACGCCGGCGCGCTCGCTCGACCCCAGCATCACCGGGGCGGATTCGGCCTGCACCGTCACGCTTTCCGTCACCGCGCCGATCTCCATCTTGATCCCGGGCAGCGACCGCGAATCGCCGGAGTTCAGCTCAATCTTTTCCTGCCGGTACTGCTTGAATCCCTGGGCCGTGATCTCCAGGTTGTAGGTTCCCGGCGTCAAGTCAGGAAGGGCGAAGAAGCCCTCCAGGTTCGTTTTCGTGGTGCGCACGAATCCCGTCTGCGTATTGGTGACTTTCACATCGGCGCCGGCGAACATCGCGCCGCTGCTGTCCTCGACCGTGCCGGAGAGCGAACCGGAAATGTTCTGCCCCAAGGCGGGCAGCGAGAATAGCAGCAGGACAAAAAGTGCACGTTTCATGTTGGCCTCCTCAACCGCGTTCTGAGATTCTGTGCCGCTTCGAGTTCCGGTGTCAATCGGCTGTTTTGCCTGGCCAGCAGGGGCCAGCAACCGAGCCGCGAGCGTGAGCGAGCGG